>DATJXL010000251.1:0-40706 GCA_035500135.1 Kofleriaceae bacterium | reverse complement strand
CGGCCTCGAGCTGCACACGCGCTACGTGCGCGTATTCGCGCAAGGTGCCATCGCGCCTTCGGAAGAGGCCGTGACGTTCGGCGTTCGCGTCACACCGTAAGCGACGCGCGGCAGCCGCGTTGTTTCCGCATGCGCCAACTTCCGCTTGCTGCTCTGCTCGTCGCCTGTGGTGCGTCGCATTACACCGGCATGGCACGCGAACCGCTCGCGACTCCGTTCTCCACCGAGGACTACCACGACTGGGGCAAGAACCCCTGGATCGACACCGCCGAGGATCATCTGTCGACGTTCGCCGCCGACGTCGACACCGCGTCGTACACGATCGCGCGCAAGAAGCTCGAAGGCGGCGAGCTGCCGCCGCCGGCGAGCGTGCGCGTCGAGGAGTGGGTCAACTACTTCCACTACGCGTTCCCTCTGCCCGCAGGCGACTCGCACTTCTCGGCCGTGATCGACGCCGCGCCGAATCCATTCGATTCCCGGCGCGCGGTGCTGCGCGTCGGCGTCGCGACGCCGGCGAAGGCGCCCGGCGAACGCCTGCCGGCGAACCTGGTGTTCCTCGTCGATGTCTCCGGCTCGATGGACGAGCCCGACAAGCTGCCGCTCGCGAAGCAGGCGCTGCGCGTGCTCGTCGATCACCTGAACGCGCACGACACGGTCGCGCTCGTCACGTACGCGGGCGGCTCGCGCGTGATCCTGCCGCGCACCAGCATCGACTACAAGGACAAGATCCTCGCCGCGATCGATCAGCTCGAGTCGAACGGCTCGACCGCGATGGCCGCGGGGCTCGACACCGCATACGAGATCGCGGCTCAGAGCTTGAAGCCCGGTACGACCTCGCGCGTCATCGTGTGCACCGACGGCGACGCCAACGTCGGCCCGCACAGCTACGAAGATCTGCTGAAGATCATCGACGGCCACGCGCGCCAGGGCGTGACGCTGTCGACGATCGGCTTCGGCATGGGCAACTACAAGGACACGACGATGGAGCAGCTCGCCGACAAAGGGAACGGCAACAACTACTACATCGACTCGCCGGCGGCCGCCGAGCGCATCTTCGGCGAGCAGCTGACGTCGACGCTCGAGGTCGCCGCGAAGGACGTCAAGCTGCAGTTCGACTTCGACCCGCAGGTCGTCGCGCGCTATCGCCTGATCGGCTACGAGAATCGCGCCGTCGCCGACAAGGACTTCAAGAACGACCAGGTCGGCGGCGGCCAGGTCGGCTGGGGCCATCAGGTCACCGCGATGTACGAGGTCGAGCTCGCGCACGCGGGGCTGCCGCTCGGCACCTTGCACATCCGCCACAAGGCGCCCGACGCCCAGTCGTCGGTCGAGGACACGTTCGCGATGGCCGCGCCGCCCGCGGATTCGCTCGCGGGCGCTGCGAAGGACTTGCAGTTCGCGTTCGCGGTCGCCGCGCTCGCCGACGTGTTGCGCGGCAACGCCGACGCGCAGGGCTGGTCGCTCGACGCGATCCGCTCGCTCGCGGCCGATGCCGCCGGCTCCGACCCCGATCGCCGCGAGCTGCTCGGCCTCATCGACAGGGCGCGCAAGCTGCGCACGAGCACGGTCGCCGCGGTCGCGCGCTGATACAATCGTCCCAGGGTGGACGACAGCGGATCTCGTGCAGCACGCGCGCTGGCGTCCCCAGCGGGCGTGCTCGTCATCTTGCCGCTGCTCGTGATCGGGTCGGGCGCGATCGTGATGTGGCTCGGCCGCGGCGCGACCCGCGACGCGAGCGACTCGATGGCGCGCCACGCGCTGGTCGCACAGGCCGCCGACGTCCAGCACGACGTCGCGTTCGCGCTCGATCAGGCCGATCCGCTGATCACCGCGCTCAGGCCGCTCGCCGACGGCGCCTACCCGCGCGACGAGTTCGCGCTGCGCCTGCGCGATTACGTGATCGGACGCCCCGGCATCGCGAACGTGTCGATCGCGTTTCCGGCCGGGCTCATGCGCGGCACCTACATCGACGGCAAGACCGGCCGGCTGATGGTACAGGAGAGCCAGGTCACCGACCACGGCACGCAGCGCACGAACCTCGCGTTCGACGACCAGGGCGTGCACGTCGATTCGACCGAGGTCAACAACTACGACCCGCGCACGCGCCCGCACTACACGATGGCGCTCGAGGCCAAGCAGCGCGTATGGATGCCGCCGCGCACGTTCTTCACGTCGCACAAGACCGGCCTCACCGTGACCGAGCCGGTGTACGCCTCGGACGGCACCGTGAAGGCGGTGACGACCGTCGACTTCGACGTCAGCGCGCTGTCGTCGTTCATCGAGCGCCCGCCGTTCGAGGCCGCGCGCACCGTCGTGTTCGCCGCGGACGGCACGATCCTCGCGTTTCCGAGCGAGCCGCTGCCGGCGGTCGCGACCCGGGAGAACCGGCTGCTCCGCCACGAAGACTTTGCCGATCCCGCGCTCGAGGCGCTCTTTGCCGCGCTCGGCACCGCGAACGCGAGCGAGCAGCGCTTCCTCGAGGTGCACGCGAGCGACGGCGACTACCTCGCGTCGGTCGCGCCGGTCGGCGGCAAGCGCGCCGGCATCGCGGCGCCGCTCGACTGGTACCTCGCGACGCTCGTGCCCGAGCGCGTCATCCTCGGCCCGACCCACAAGCTCGAGCTGCAGAGCTTGTTCGCCTCCGGCGGCGCGCTCGCGATCGCGGTCGGCGTCGCGCTGATGTTCGCGTGGAACCTCGTGCGCATGCGCCGCGCGGTCGGCGCCGCGCGCGCGGCGGCTCGCACGGCCGAGGCACGCGCGAAGGAGCTCGGCAGCTACCGGCTCGTCGAGAAGCTCGGCGGCGGCGGCATGGGCGACGTGTGGCGCGCCGAGCACCGCCTGCTCGCGCGCCAGGCCGCGATCAAGCTCGTGCGCGCGGAGGCGCTGCGCGATCCCGAGAGCGCGCCGAAGGTGCGCGAGCGGTTCCGGCGCGAGGCGCAGACGCTCGCATCGATGCGCTCGCGCAACACGATCGCGCTCTACGATTACGGCGTCACCGACGACGGCACGTTCTTCTACGTGATGGAGCTGCTCGACGGCGTCGATCTCGACAAGCTCGTGCGCGCGCACGGCCCGCTGCCCGCCGCGCGCGTCATTCACCTGATGGTGCAGGCATGTCACTCGCTCGCCGAAGCGCACGACGCCGGCCTGCTCCACCGCGACATCAAGCCCGCGAACCTGGTCGTGTCGCGCGCCGCCGACGAGGTCGACGTGCTGAAGGTGCTCGACTTCGGCATCGTCCACACGATGAGCGATCCGCTGCCCGATCCGGCCGCGCCGGTCGGTCTGCCGCGCGCCACCGGCGAGCTGTCGACCGCCGAGCGACTCACGCGCGAGGGCGCGGTCGTCGGCACGCCCGGCTACATCGCACCCGAGGCCGCGTTCGCCGCCGCGATCGACGGCCGCGCCGACCTGTACGCGCTCGCGTGCGTCGCGTGGTGGCTGCTGTGCGGCCGCGAAGTGTTCCCTCGCACCGACGAGGACGCGGTCGTGCTCGCGCACGCGAAGGACCCGCCGCCCGAGCTGCGCCCGCTCGTGCGCGGCTGGCTGCCCGACGGGCTCGAGAAGGTGATCGTCGACTGCCTCGCGAAGCAGCCCGAGCACCGCCCGCGCGACGCGCGCGCGCTCGCCCGCCTGCTGCGCGCGATCGAGATCCCGGCCGAGCACGCGTGGACCGAGGCGCGCGCGCAAGCGTGGTGGCAGGAGCATCGACCGGTGGCCGCGACCGATCGCGGCGCCCCCGCGATGCCGGTCGCCGACGACTCGGTGTCGCGGGTGCTCGTGCCGCAGCGCGACGAAGTGCCGACCGCGATCGGCGTGCTGCCGGCCGACGCGCCGACGCAGCACGAGCGCCGCAGCGAGCGCGCGATTCGCCGAGACTGAACGCGCGGTTGCGCGATTGTCTGCGCGCGCGGACAAGAAAGCACCAGATCGTACAGACCGCGCATGGAACCGGATGCGTTGTGACGTGTCACAGCGAAGGAGGTTCCATGCGCAAGCTCGTGTCGGCGGTCCTGTTCAGCACGCTCGTTCTCACCGGTTG
The DNA here is from genome assembly GCA_035500135.1 of Kofleriaceae bacterium. GTDB lineage: Bacteria > Myxococcota_A > Polyangia > Haliangiales > Haliangiaceae > JABFXX01. The sequence goes on along the minus strand of DATJXL010000251.1, from coordinate 36,664 downwards.
CAAGAGTCGAGATCGGGTCTCACCGGGACAGGAGGAGCACGGCCTGTCGCTCGATCTCGAGGCGAGAAACGAATCACCCGCCGTCATACGCGATCAGGCGATCGAGAATGCGCGCTCGGCCGGCGCCCTCGGCAACGGCGAGATGGGCAGCGGCGCCGGTGTCACCAGCGGGTTCGCCTCCGTGGACAAACCCGGCGAGGCCTACCACGACTGGGGCAAGAACCCGTGGACCGACGCGTCGAAGGATCACCTGTCGACGTTCGCCGCCGATGTCGACACCGCGTCCTACACGATCGCGCGCCGCAAGCTGAACGAAGGCACGCTGCCCGATCCGGCAAGCGTGCGCGTCGAGGAGTTCGTCAACTACTTCCGCTACCAGTTCCCGGCGCCGGCCGAACGCACGCCGTTCGCGGTCGTGATGCAAGCCGCGCCGTCGCCGCTGCAGGCCGGTCGCGAGATCCTGCGTGTCGGCGTCGCGACCAAGGAGAAGTCGATCGTCGAGCGCAAGCCAGCGCACCTCGTGTTCCTCGTCGACGTGTCGGGCTCGATGGACGAGCCCGACAAGCTGCCGCTCGCGAAGGAGTCGCTGCGGATCCTGACGAACAACCTGAAAGACGGCGATACGGTCGCGCTGGTCACGTACGCGGGCGAGACCAAGCTCGTCCTGAAGCCGACCGGGCTCGAGCACAAGGCGCAGATCCTCGCCGCGATCGACGAGCTCGAGGCCGCCGGCTCGACCGGCATGGCGTCGGGCATCGACATCGCCTACACGCAGGCGATGGCCGGGCTAGCGCCCGGCGCGATCTCGCGCGTGATCGTGTGCACCGACGGCGACGCGAACGTCGGCGCACACACGCACGAGGAGATCTTGAAGATCATCGAGAGCCGCGCGAAGGCAGGCGTGACGCTGTCGACGATCGGCTTCGGCATGGGCAACTACAAGGACGAGCTGATGGAGCAGCTCGCCGATCACGGCAACGGCAACAACTTCTACATCGACTCGGTGTCGGCCGCGAAGAAGGTGTTCCAGGAGCAGCTGGGCTCGACGCTCGAGGTCGTCGCGAAGGACGTCAAGCTGCAGGTCGACTTCGACCCGGCGCTGGTCGCGCAGTACCGGCTCGTCGGCTACGAGGATCGCGACATCGCCGACAACGACTTTCGCAACGACAAGGTCGACGCGGGCGAGGTCGGCGCCGGCCATCAGGTGAGCGCGCTGTACGAGCTCGAGCTCACGGCGAAGGGTGCGCAGGCGAACGCGCCGGTCGCGACGTTGCGCGTGCGTTACAAGCAGCCGACCGGCGAGACCGCGACCGAGGCGGGATTCCCGATGGTCGGCGGCCCGCTGCCGATGTTCGCGCAGGCGACGGCAGATTTTCGGTTCGCGTTCGCGGTCGCCGCGTTCGCCGACGTGCTGCGCGGCGGGCAGGACGCCGAGCACTGGAGCCTCGCGCAGATCCGCGATCTCGCGAAGCAGGCCAGCGGCGACGACCCGGATCGCCTCGAGCTGGTCGGGCTGATCGACAAGGCGATCGCGCTGCACGGCCGCACCGCGATGCGGTGATCGCGGTCCGTACCTTGCAAAACGGCGCGCCGGTTCGTCGAAACCGGGGATTCCATGCGCACTCGCCTCGTTTTTTCGCCAGTCGTTCGCAGAAATCTGTGGCTCTCCGTCGCGCTCGCCGCGTGCGGGACCCATTTGCCGGCAACCGGCGATCCGTGCACCGGCCCGCAGGCGAGCCCGGCGCTCGCGTCGTCGGAGCTCGCGAACCAGCTCCAGGAGTCCGAATACATCTTCCACGGCACGGTCACGCAGGTGCACGCGAAGACCGTTCCCGACGCCATCGCGACGACCGATCTCGTGATCGTCCATGTCGATCAGGTGTTGTTCGCGGATGCCGAGTTTCACCAGCTCGGCGATGGCTCGCTGTTCGTCGACGCCGACGTCACGCTGGAAGTGACCGGCGCGTTCCCGGCGGTCGGCGACTCGGCGTACTTCCTGTCGTTCATGCTCGAGTTCAACGGCGGCCAGCTCGCCGTGACCGAGCTGGCGCGCGAGAGCGATGCCGACACCGCGTACGCCGCCGCGGTGCCCGCGGTCGAGGCGCTGTTCGCAGATCAAGTCGTGTACGCGCGCGTCGCGAGCGCCGATCGGATCATCGCCGGTACCGTGACGAGCGTGGCGCCGCTCGCGAATCCGGTGCCGTGCGGGTCGGAGCATTGCCCGGTGTGGATGCAGGCACTGGTCGCGCCGAGCGCATCGCTGTGCGGCAGCGATGCGGCCGCGCCGGTGGGTGTCGACTTCGCGTCGAGCGACGACGTCGCGTGGACGAAGGCGCCGAAGCTCGCGGCCGGCCAGACCGGCGTGTTCTTGCTCCATCACACCGACGTCCAGGATCTGATGGCACCGCCGGTCGGCGACGTCTTCGTGATCTCGCCGGACGACGTGCAGCCGATCGGCGCGGAGGCGTCGCTGCAAGCGCTGATCGCGTCACCGCCGCAGCCGTGATGTTCAGAACACGAACGGGAACGTGAACGAGCCGCCCTTTTGCGACTTGCCGAACCTGGCGGCGCGCATGGCCGAGGCAACGCAGGCGCCGAGCGTGTCGTCGGGCGATTCGTCGACGGAGACATCGGAGACCGCGCCTTCGGCGTCGACCGTGACCGACAGCTTGACCGTGCCCTTCGCGCTCGTCTTGTCGCCACATGCGCTCACGCGCGGCTTGATCTGATCGACCGCGGCGTGAACCATCGGCCGCGTCAGCTTGTCGGGAATGCCGCCGGGCGCCGGCGGATGGAAGTCGTCGCCGTGCGCGGCGGGCTTGAAGTGCTCGCAGCAGGGTTGCGCGTAGTGGGACATGACGCAGGAGACTTCGTCGCAACCGTCGGCGGTTTCGGGGGCCGCCGCGGCGTCGGGTGGAGCGGGAGCAGGAGCGGGAACCGGAGCGGGAACGGCAGCGGTCACGGGATGCGGCGGAGCGGGAGCAGGATGCGGTGATGGAGACGGAGCCGGACGCGGGCTCGGGCTCGGGCTCGGGCTCGGAGCAGCGGGCGTGGGATCCATGTCGATGTCGGGCTCGGCCGCATCGGCGACGGCGACGGCGACGGGAGACGGCGGCGCCGGTGCGGGAGTCGGCGCCGGCGCCGGCGCGGGCGTCGCGACCGGCTCCGCCGGCTTCGATCCACCCGCGAACAGCTTCCACGCGATGGCCGAGGCGAAGCCGACGAGCACGACGACGAGCGCCACGATGATGTTGCGGTGCAGGTTGGTCGAGCGCGTCGGATAGACGCGCATGGTCGGGCGGTGGCGCGGCGAGGTCGCGAGCCGTTCGCGCACCGCGGGGAGCGCCGGCGGGGTCGCGCGCGGGAGCTGTGGTGGCGGCGGCGGAATCGGCGGAGTGGGCGGGGGCGGCTCGATGGGCTCGGATTCGGCGCGAATCGGGCGATCGCGCGCGGGCAGCGCCGGCGGCGCGGGTTCGACGGGCTTGGTCGCGTCGCCGACGTCGGCGTCGCTCGACAGCGCACTCAGCTTCTCGAGCCGCTCGAGATCGATCTCCTTGGTGGTGTCGGCGGCGAAGGGATCCTTGCGCGCGACCACGTGCTTGCCGGTCTTCTGCTTCTCGCGCTTCGCCGGCATGCGCGGCATCAGGCCGGAGCCAGCCGCGGTGCGCTCGCCGGTGATCGCCGCCGGGACCGCGTCGTTGCGGCCGCCGTTCAAGCGCGGGAGCATCCCGATCAGATTCTTCGGCTTCGTGCCGGGATCGAGCTGCGGCAGGATCAGCTTGTCCATCGCGGCCTTCACCGCATCGACCGACGCGGGCAGCACGAACACGAGCGTCTCGCCGCAGCGCGCGGCCTCGGCGGTGCTGAGCATCGCGGACGCGCCGATCGCCTGGTACGCGAGGAAGCGAAACAGATCGGTGAAGCCGGGCAGCGGCTGCGCGACCAGCGGCGCGAGCGCCTTCGACGCGTTCTCGGTCTCCGCCGTCGACGTCACGATCACGACATCGATCTCGCGGTTCGACATCCACCGGGTGAGCTGCTCCCGCACCGCGGTCTCGGTATCGGCGACCACCGCGCGCTCGATCACCTTGTGACCGGCCGCGAGCGCGGGCTCGCTCACCGCGGTCGCGGTCGCGAGATCGGCCTTGGCGGGGTCCTCCGCGATCGCGAGGACCGCGAGGTGGACGCTGATCGGCTCCACGGACCCATCGTAGCCCATGTGAGGACCTCCTCGCGCATGCGGGAGTAATTCCGTGCGCTACGGTGCGCCGCGAATGAGACGATCTCTCGTCGCCGCGGCGGTCGCGTATGCCGGGCTCGCCCACGCCGACCCGACCGGGCCGCACCCGCGGATCGTGCTCGACGCCGGCCTGCGCGCGGCGTGGCGCGAGCAGGCGAAGGCCGAGCATGGCCCGATCCGCGGCGCGGTCGCGCTGTGCGCCGAGGCGCGCGATTCGCACGAGCACGATCGCGCGCTGTACCAGGGCGGCGAGTGGGCGAAGGTGCTGCAGGCCTGCCTCGTCGCGTACGTCGCGACCGACGACCAGGACGACGCCGCGACCGCGCTGCGCTACTTCAACGCGCTGCTCGACGACCTCGACGACATCGGCGATCGCCGCGGCGGCGATCTCGCGGCCCGCCGCGACGACGGCTACGCGATCCGCAACCTCGGTCCGTACACCGCCCTCGCCTACGACTGGCTGCACGACGCGCCCGGCATGACGCCCGAGCTGCGCGCGAAGGCCCGCGCGCGCTGGAAGGCGTGGCTCGATTGGTGGCGCGAGCACGGCTATCGCGCGCACGTCGCGGGCACGAACTATCACGCCGGTTACGCGCTCGCCGCGACGTTCATCGCGATCGCGCAGGCCGGCGAGGCCGGCGCCGACGGCGCCGCGCTGTGGGACGACGTCGCGAACCGGATCTGGAAGCAGGAGATCGCGGGCGTGCTCGCCGACGGCGGCGTGCTCGACGGCGGCGACTGGCCCGAGGGCTGGCAGTACGGTCCGCTGTCGGTCGCCGAGTACGCGCTCGGCGCGCGCGCGATGCGCGGCGTCGGCGTCGACGTGCCCGGGGTCGCGCGCTGGCTCGACGCGCTGCTGCGCCGCCAGGTCCACGCGACCTCGCCGGGCGGAGGCGTGTACGCCGGCGGCGACACCGAGGCCGAGACCGCGAACCTGCCGCCGAACGTGCTCGTGCTCGACGCGGTCGCGCTCGGCGACGCGTCGCCCGAGTCGCGGCGGTGGGCGCGCGGCGAGCTGTCGCGTCTGCAGCTCGCCGATCGCGACTACCTCCTGTACGACGCGCTCGCCGGCGTCGGTGATCGCCCGGTCGCGCCGCCGCGCGCGAAGTGGCCGACGTCGTACGTCGCGGCCGGCACCGGCACGCTGTACGCGCGCACGCGCTGGGACGACCGCGCGGTCTGGCTCGTGACGTCGTGCCACGGCGCGATCGAGGCCGACCATCGCCATCCCGACGCCGGCAACTTCGTGCTGTCGCGCGGCAGCGACGACGTGATCGTCGATCCGTCGCCGTACGGCACGCAGTCGACGCTGACGAGCAACGCGCCGACCGTCGCGAGCGCGCACTTTCCGACCGATTACCCGCCGAGCCAGGGCCTGTGGGGCCAGAAGACCAGCTGGGACTTCGTCACGCAGCGCAAGAGCGGCATCGTCGCGGTGCGCTGCGACTACAGCGATCAATATCGCTTCCAGGATCGGCGCAGCGACGTCGCGGATGCCCTGCGCGACCTCGTGCTCGTGCCGAGCGCCGATGGCACGGCGGCCGCGCTCGTCGTCGTCGATCGCGCGACGACCGGCGATGCCGCACGCGAGATGGATCTGCGGTTTCGCACGCCCGGGCGCCTCGCGCTCGGCGCCGGCGATGGCGCGACCGCGACGGTCGGCGCGACGCGGATCGACATCGTCGACGTCGCGCGGTCTTCGGGTCACGCCGCGATCGGACGGCCGAGCGCGAAGGATTGTTTCGGCGCCGGCACCGTGCGCGGCCAGTGCGATGCCGCGCGGTTTCCGGTGACCGATTATCGCGTCGTGATCGCGGGTCCGGCGCCGAACGCGGTCCACGTGATCTTCGCGACCGCGGCCGGCGGCGCGGCGCCGAGCGCGCAGGCGATCTCGGGCGACGGCTGGGCCGGCGTGCAGCTCGCGCACGCGACCGTCGTGTGGCGCCCGCTCGGCGCGCGCGGCGATCGCTTCGGGTATCGCGCGCCGCCGGGCGTTCACGTCGTGCTCGACGCACCGGCCGCGACCGCCGACGTGACCGCGCATCGCGACGGCGACGCGTGCGCGGTCGACGTCGGCCCAGGCACCGACGTGCCGGCGCGGCCGATCGTCGTCGCGGTCGACGCCGACTGCCGCGTCACCGTCGATCCCGAGGCCGCGCAGACCGCGGCCGCGCTCCTACCGGGCACGCCGGTCTCGTCGGCGCATTCCGCGCGCGCCGGCTGCTGCGGCGCGCAAACAACGCCCGGCTCGTCGCCCGCGATGGCGTTCGTCGTGTTGGCTATCGTGTTGCGAAGACGGCGGTTTCTCGGGAAGAACACGGGGCGGATTGCCGTAGGATGAGGACCGAGAGGTCCGCATGTCCGATCCGGCGCCCCAGACAGCTCAGCCCACTCACGCGAACGCCGGTATCGATGCCTCGCACGACGACGCCGCGGCTGGCAACGGCGCGAGCCACGAGGCCGGTGCCAGCACGCAGTTCGCGACGACGGGACCGATCCCGCCGGTGGCCACCGGAAGCGCGGGCACGCCAGCGCCGAGCGCGTCGGAGCTCGCATTCGGCTCGGCTAGCTCGGCCCGCATGCGCGTGACCGCGAGCGGGCTCAACGTGCGAACCACGCCCGACTCGGGCTCGCGAACCAACATCATCGGCGGCCTCTATCACGGCGACGAGCTCGACTCGCTCGGCCATGTCGGCAAGTGGCTGCGCATTCGTTACCGCGAGCGCGACGCGTTCGTGCATTCCGATTTCGTCGAGCCCGTTCAGCCCGCCGCACACGCGGCTCCAGCACCGCACGCGACACCAGCGCCCGCGCCGACGCCGGCACCCGCACCTCCGGCCGTGGCGGCTCCCGTCGCGGCGGCGCCCAAGCACGCCTTGGAATCGACCGAGGTGATCCCGCCGGCCGCGCACGACACCGTGCAGCACGACAAGACGCACGACGCGCACAGCGCGAAGGCAACGAGCGACGCCAAGAAGCCCAAGCCGAAGGGCTTCGCGCAGTACGGCGGTGGAACGGTGAAGGCCGCACTCGCGCGGCTCGCGGCGTCCGGGCGGCTGAAGATCTCGCCGAATCAGATCGCGCAGCTCGACGCGGTCGCGCAGGTCGAGACCGGCGGCCAGGTCTCGGGCGTCGACACCCGCGACGACATGGGCGTGAGCATCGGCTTCCACCAGGTCGTGCTCGGCCACAAGTCGATCGAGGCCGTGATGCTCAAGGCGCCGGCCGCGTTCGCCAAGCACGGCCTGTCGCTCGACATGACGAAGACGTACAGCGTCGACAACTGGTCGCGTCCGCACCAGATCGCGGGCGTGCCCGACGCCGACGATCTCCGCGGCCGCGAGTGGGGCGATCGCTTCTTCCAGGCCTCGCTCGAGGATGACGTGATCATCGCGATCGCCGAGTTCGCGCTCAAGGAAGCCAAGGACGTCGAGACGATCACCGAAACCAAGGGCGGCACCGGCCACTTCTTCGACGACGACACCGCGCGCGCGTGGCTACTCGAGGTCCACAACAACCGCCCCGGCTACACCGGCCCGGCGGTCGCCAAGGCGGTCGGCGCCGGCGCCAATCAAGCCAAGGACCGCACCGCGTTCCTCGACATCCTGAGCCAGGCCATCATCGATGCCTACATCGAACAGGAGCCGCTCACGTTCTATCACCGCGCGCTCGCCGCCGAGAAGAAGCACGACGATCCCGAGCTGCTCGAGAAGATGAAGGCGAAGTACGAGCCGATCGGCCGCGAGAAGGCGACGCACATCGTCACGAAGATCTCGCGGCACCTCGATATCCCGAAGGTCGAGGCGCATGCAGGTGCGGCGGCACCCGCACCGGCGGCAGCGCCGACGCCCGCGCCGGCACCCGCGGCGGCACCCGTTCATCACGAGGAGCACGCCGCGGCCGCCGCACCGGCTCATCACGATGCAGCCGCGGCAACCGTGCACGTCTCGCCGCCAGCGGCGCCGTCGCCGACGCCGGTGCCGATGCCCACGGTCTCGCAGCCGGAAGACCCCCAGGCCAAGCACGATCGCGAGCTCGAATCCGAGCATCAGGCGATCCTCAAGGATTACAGCGCGGGCAAGATCGAGATCGCCCATGCGTTCGAGCGCATGATCGCGTTCGACAAGCAACACAACGACGGCGAGATCTCGGCGCTCGGGCAGAAGATCTTCTACCTGCTACCGGCCGAGCTCGCCGAACGCGCGCTCGCGCATCAGCAGCATGCGAGCACGCAACAGGAGAGCGCGAATCACGCGCGCGACGACGCGTCGCCGCATACGCCCACGCCAAAGGCGCCTCCGCCGATCCAAGCGCCCGCCAAGCCTGCACACGTCGGCGCCCACGAGTTCGAGACCGCGAATCACAACGTGATCGCATCGACCGACGCGAAGGACGAAGGCGTCGTGTTGGCCGACATCCGCAAGGATCCGCGCCGCTTCGATCCAGCCTGGCTGCTCGAGGCGCAGAGAAATCTCCAGGTTGTCGACGCGACCGGCGCCATGAACACCGAAACGCTGCGTGCCATGCGGAAGAAGGCCGACAAGCATCTCGATGCCAAGGCCATCCTCGACGACGCCAGCTTCCTGGCGAGCCTCGCCGCCGGCAATCCGTTCCACGGCACGGCCGAGACAGGAGCTCATCAGCACAAGAGCCCCAACCCGGGCTCGACCAGCAACAAGGACAAGACCGCGCAGGAGCTCGGATACGAAGACTTCGCCGATTATCGTTCGACGTGGGGCGAGGATCACGTCGTGTTCATGAGCACCAACTTCAAGACGCCCGCGCACCCTTACCTTCGCGCGCGGCTCAAGGTGGCCGAAGCGTATCTGCGCCAGCGCATCAAAGGTTCCAACGGCGAGCAGCTGACCGACGCGGCGATCGCCAAGCAACTCGGATGGAATGTCGGCGGTGACGCGGACAGCTACGGAAACGCGTCGTATCACCACCAGCCGAACAACCCCCAGACTCATCAGCACGCGATGGGCCTAGCGATCGATATCGAACCGACGAAGAACGCGTACATGTTCGAGAGTGCGTCGGGATGGATGGAATATTTCGAGAAGCTCGCCGTCTACGCTCAGAAGATGTTCGGTGGCGAGGCGCTGAATCCCGCGACGATGTTCAACGAGTGGGCGAAGCTGTCGACCGAGGAGCTGTACGCGAAGGTCGCATCTGGCTCGAATTCGTTCGGCAAGTTGCTCGCGTACTCGAAGACGCTCCACGAGAACGAGCAGGATCCAGGTTTACTCGAGCACGTCGAGAAGATGGGCTACACGGGCGCGAAGGCGAAAGAGGTCGCCCATCAGATCGCGCTCGCGGACAAGGATTTTCATCTGCAGGAAGGCCGACGCACGGCAGCTGCGCCGATGAACATGAATTTGGAGATGGTGATCGCGCTACGTGACGTAGCCGGCCTCGCATGGGGCGCCGCCGAAATCGCCGCCGGTGAGAACGGTGACATAATGCATTTCGATTGCCGCAACACCGATTTCGGACACAGCGTGTACGAAGCGGGGCGGAAGCACAAACCAAGCTCGTGAAGCACTCATGAAAAAGCTCGCCTCCGCCGGAGTGACCGTGATGATCCTGTCGACGCTCGCGTACGCCGACACGCCCGAGGAACGTGGCAAGGCGATCCTCGATGCTCAGATCGCGGCCGTCAAGAAGTGGAGCGACTCGGGCCCGATGACGGCCACGTTCGCGAAGGGTGCGTTCGTGCTGCTGCCGACCGGCGAGGAGAGCGCATCCGATGGTGGGATCGCCGCGGCGATCGCATTCTTGGATCCCCACGCGACGCTCAAAGACGCTAGCTACGATCACCTCACGGCCGCAGGGAATGCGTCCGTGTCATGGTTCACGGCAGACCTTCACTTCACGGTGACGAGCTCCGGTTCGACCGAGAAGCACACCGTGCGCACGATCGAGCTGCTGGATGGTGCCGCAGGCTGGAAGGTCGCGGTCGCCGCATTCACCAACGTGGACAAGCTCGCGCCGAACGGTTCCTGCAACATCACGCATGCGACGGATCCTGGCCCACTCGTCAACCTTCTCGTCGCGCCGGCATCGCTTGCGGCCGCGCTCGACGCGAAGGCGGTCGTGCTCGGAACCGATCCGGGCGAGCGAGGCAGCGGGCCCGATGCCAAGAAGCTTGTCGACGGCTGGAAGAAGCTCCAGCTGACGCTCGATACCGCACAGAAGGCGCGAGAGGTGCACACGCCGACATATGGTTACGGGATGACGAACGTGAAGCTCGCGCCATCGAAGGCCGGGGGACATGCGATGGCGATGAGCGCGTTCGTGCTCGCGCTCCCCGGCGCGAACGGAACGTGGTCGGTCGTTGCCGCGAGCTACGGCGCGACGTTCTAGTCTAGAATGCCGCGATGAAGCTTCGGTGGCTCGCGATCGCGGCGGTGCTGGCGTGCGGGAACAAGGATGCGCCGAGCGGCGACAAGCCGGCGCCGGCGACGACGCCGCCGGTCGCGAAACCGCAGCCGCCGACGCCACCGCCGCCGCCCCCACCGGCGCCACCGGCGAGCGCGAAGCTCGACAGCCGGCCGTTCGAGCTGCCGTGCGGCGACGGGCCGCTCGAGCAGCCACCGCCGAAGCCGGCCGCGAAGCCGGCCGCCGAACGCACGCTGAAGCGCGCCGATGCGATCGCCGAGTGCCACGATCAGGCGTCGGTGGACGCGGTGTGCGCGTGCCTCGCGAAGACGAAGAAGAGCAGCTGTCACGCGCTGCCGCAGGGAACGGCCGAAGCGGTGGTCGTCGACGTCGCGAACGCGCCGGCGGGCGACTCGGTGTCGAGCGGCAACGCGCTCGTCGTGGTCGCGAAGCACGGCGCGACGTGGTCGCCGGTGAGCGAGGTCGAGAGCGCGGCAGACGTCGACCTCACCGTGATGCCCCACGCGTACGCGCAGGCGAAGCTCGCGCGGCTCGACGTGCGCTCGACCGCCGCCGGCATGCAGATCTGGATCGAGAGCTGGAACGAACGCCAGGAGAAGAGCGTCGGCGACTTCGATCACGACGGCGAGGAGCACGGCACGCTGTGCATGGCGCCGGCCGGTGGGGCGCCGTTCTGCTACGCGACGCTTCCGCTCGGCAGCTGGTTCTACTCGTTCGACGAGCAGAAGCGCACGTGCGAGATCCAGAACCTGACGATGTTCTCGGCGACGATCGATCCGCCCACCGTGACGCTGCGGCTCGTGCAAGGCACCGACAAGGACGGCCTCGCCGGCAGCTACAAGCTCACATCACCTTGATCGGCGCGGTGCGCGCGCGCATCGTCGCCGGCTTGTCGGGCCCGTGGTGGTGCACGACGGCGACGCGCAGCGCGTACGTCACGCCGCGCTTCAAGTGCCAGCGCTCGTCGGGCGTGCGCAGGTCCTGGCCGCCGTAGCTCGCGGTCTCGCCCGGCAGATCGATCAGCGCGGCGACCGGATTGCCGAGCTCGTCGGCGACCGGCCAGCCATCGCCGTCGAGCGCGGGCGGTGCACCGACGAGCTGGAAGTAGACGAGATCGCCGTCGCCGGCCTTGCTGATCGGCTTGGCGCCGCGCGGCATGTCGCCGCTGCCGATCGCGTGGCCGAGCTGCGATGGCGGATCCTTCGCGCTCGGCGGCGGCGCCGCCGGCAGCGGCGTCACGGCATCGACCATCCAGAACCAGCCGTGCGCCTCGTCGGTCATCCATGCCCCACCGAGCGCGACGCGATCGCCCGCCTTGATCTTCGCAGCGCGCGCGCCGAGTTCGACGCGGATCGCGAGCGAGCCGTTGCCTTCGGTGTCGTCGACGAGCCACGTGTACGGCGTCGCGACGAGGCCGGCATCGACGCCGTTCGCGACGCTCGCGGGTCCGCCCGGGGACGCCGATCCGGTGGGCGCTGCCACCACTGCAGCGCCCACGGTTCCGAACACGATGCCGTGCTGGCCGCGCCGTGCGAGGTACTGCGCGCGATCGACGACGGCCTGCCACGCCGAGATCGCGCCGAGATCGGCGATGGCCTTGCCGACGTCGACGGGATCGCCCTCCGAATCCGAGCCCGGGCCGGAGGCCGATCCCGAACCCGATCCTTCGTCGGCCTGGGCATCCGAGGTCACGCCTGCATCGCGCGCTCCAAAGCCCGCCGGATGCGCGCTGCCGGGTCGTGCGCTGCCGCTGCCCGCCGGCGCAGGCTCGCCGCCGCCGTTGCCTTGACACGCGACCAGGACCACGAGCAGCGCGGCCGCGAAGCGCATCACCCCATCATTCCTAACCCGCCGCGAGCTGGCGCGCCGCGTTCAGCGCGCGCGGCAGGCCGAACGGGCTCGCGCGCAGCTGCAGGATCAGGAAATCGCCTTCGGTCGACAGCCCCGACACCTGCACGACCGGCGTCAGCGTGCCGAGCACGGCGCGCACGCGGTCGTTCTGCGCGAACTTCGGATCCTGCATCAGGTCGAGCACGATGATGTCGTCGTGCGCTTCGACGAGCACCGGCGACTTCTTCGGCATGAACTTGGCCAGGTTGCCCGGCTTCGACAGATCCAGCGCGCCGCTCTTGATGAGGCCGGCGACCGGCGTGAACGACTCGCCGAGCACCTTCATCGTCACGTCGGAGAGCCGCAGCGTGACCTTGAACGCGTGGTCGCTGACCTCGATCCGATCGACGCGGATCGACGCGCCGGCGCGCACGGTCGTGCCCATGAGATCGACGGTCGCGCCGAGGCCGATCGCCGGCGGGCGCGGCGTGATCGTGACGTCCTGCGGCGCCTTCTTCGACGGCGGGGTGTTCGAGATGAACCAGCGCAACGCGTCGAGCGGCACCGCGATCCTCATCCCGAGGGCGTGGCGCGCCATGCTCAGCATCGTCGTGGGGTTCTTGACCATGAAGCGGCTGGCGGAGCGCAGCGCGGCACGAAGCGGGAGGGCCATCCCCGGATCTATATCAGAAGATGACCACCCGCATCGGGTTTGGCAGGACCACTCCGGCGAGCGGTTTGCCGTCGACGACGGTGGAAAATGCCCGCGCGAGCGCGGCGTCGTCGCCGAGCTGGATCCGACGCACCGGGTCGCCGGCGGCGGCGTCGATCACGATCAGCTCGCGCGCGCCCGGCCCGTACGCGACGACGAACGGACTCCCGGCCGGGCCGCGCGCGTCGGCCGGCACGACCGGCGGCGCGAGCGCGAAGTCGACGCGTGCGCGCACGCCGCCGCGCGGCTCGAACAGGGCGAGCTGCCACGCCGGCGGGCCAGGCGGCGGCACCGTCCACGGCTCCGACATCGCCGGCGGATTCTCCGGGTTGTCGACCTTCGGCGCCGGTTTCGCGATCTCGAGCGGGGGCGTCGGCATCTTGTCGGGCGGAATCGGCTCGCCCGCGGTCGCGCCTGCGATCACGTCGGCGTGCGCGCGCCACGCGAGGCCGATGTCGGGTAGCGCGGTGACCGCGGCGGTGCGCGCGTCGACGAGGTAGGCGTCGCCGTCGTCGAGCTCGACGAGCACGCGCTCGCCGGCCGGCGCGAGCGCGCGCACGACGCCCGCGACCTCGAGCGACCACATCGGCAGCATCTGCGCGGCCGGCACGCGCGCGACGACGCGGCCGCGCTCGTACGTGACGACGAGCGCCGTGCCGTCGAGGTCGAGCGCCGCCGCGCGCATCGCGCCGCCGTCGTCGCTCGCGAGCGAGGCCAGCGTCGCGCCGGCGTCGGCGTCGAGCACGGTGAGGCGATCGGCGTCGAACGCGAGCACGACGCCGGGCGCCGCGGCCAGGGCGTCGACGTGCGCGGCAGGCCAGTGCCAGCGCGGTGTGCCGTCGGACGAGAGCGCACGCACGCCGCTCTCGGCCATGCACGCGACGACGCCGCGCGCCGCGGCGAGCGCGCTGCACGGCTCGCCATCGCGCTGCCACGCGAGCGTGCGGGTCGCGAGATCGAAGCGCGCGACGCTGCGATCCGTCGCGACGTACAGCGCGGTCGGCGCCGCGGGATCGAGCGCGATCGCGGTGACCGCGGTCGCGTCGCCGGCGGCGATCGCGTGGGTGTCGTCGACCGAAAGCTCGCGCGGCAGGTCGCGCAGCTCGGCCGGCACCGCGAGCCCGGCCGTGCGCGACGGCACGCGCAGCTTGCGCGGATAGCGCGCCGGAATGCGCTCGCGATGCATGGCCTGGCCGGGCGAGCCGAGCCAGCTCCCGGCGAGCACGTGATCGTCGCCGAGCGCGGCGCCGAGCTCGGCGAGCGGCAGGTATGCGCGCACGCCGTCGCGATCGAGCAGCGCCGCGGTGTGCGGCGTCGCGCGGACGAGCCGGCGCTCGCCACGCGTGGCGAGCAGCTCGCCGAGCACGGGCAGATCGACGAACGCGGGCACGCCGGCGAGGTCGCGCGGCCAGCTCGCGACGCCCGCCGCCGTCGAGATCTCGACGCGATCGCCGCCATCGCGTGCCGGCCAGTAGCCACGCACGCCGTCGACGCGCCCGCTGACCTTGCCGGTCGTGCGCGCGATCGCGACCACCGCCGTTCCCGCATCCGCCGCGGCGGTCACGAGCACGCTCGCGCCGGTGCACGCGTCGACGCCCGCGACCGTGCCGACCGGCACCGACCACGCGGCCTTGCCGTCGACGATGCGCGCGAGCTTGCCATCGGGCAGCGCGGCGAACAGCTCGCCACCGTCGCAGCTCGCGACGACGGACTCGGTCGGTACGCCGGCCGGCAGCTTCAGGTGCGCGCGCACTTCGCCGGTGCCCGCGTCGAGCACGGTGACGTCGCCGACCCCAGCCACGACCACGCGCCGTTCGGTCATCGCGAGGAATGCCGCACCGGCGGCGCGCCAGCGCGGCGTACCGTCGATGCCGAGCGCCGCGATCCCGGCCGGGCCCACACACACCGCGACGTCCGCCGTGACGCCGACGATCGGTCCGTTGCACGTCTTCACGTCGCGCCAGCGGATCCGCCCGCGATCGATCTCGACGAGCTCGACCGCTTGCTTGCCGTGCTCGAGCCCGTACACGAATGCGCGCGCATCGCCAGCTCCCGGCACCGCCCACACCGTCGGCAGCGTCAGCGCATCGTGCAGATCGCCGACGAGCCCGACGCCCTGCGCGAGCTGCGGCGCCTGACTGCGCCCGAACCGGCCGCGCAGCTCGCCGAGCGGCCACGCGCCCGGCGCAGGCGCCACGACATACGCCGGCGGCGTCGGATCGATCGCCGGCTCGCGCGCCTCGCACGCAGCACATGCGACGAGCGCGAGCAAATAGCCGCGATCACGCAACGCGAACCACCACCGCCGTCGCATCGTCGCGCGTTCGCGCGGCCAGCTCGGCCACCTCGCTCGCGAGACCGACGTCGTCGAGCTCGACCAGCCGACGAATCACGTGGTCGCCCGCGCGCCACGCACCGTCGGTGCACAGCACGAATCGGTCTCCCGGCTCGATCGCGACGTGCGGAAGCTCCAGCTCGGGCTCGGGCCCGAAGCCGAGCAGCGCGGACACGACCGAATCGTGCGGCGGCGGCAGGCAGTGATCGGGGGCCAGCAGGCGCAGCTCGCCGCCGCGCAGCAGGTACGCGCGCCCCGAGCCGATCTGCGCGACGCACGCCGACACCGCGTCGAGCACGAGCGCGGTGAGCGACAGCCCGATGTGCACCAGCACGTACGGATTGGTCGGCGCCTGCGCCCGCGCCGCGCGATCGGCTGCGCGCACCGCCGCGAGCACACCCGCGCCGGTTGCGAGCGTCGCTGCGAACGCGTCGAGCGCCGGCTCGATCCCGACCGGCGTGTGATAGCCGCCGTAGCGCGGCCCCGCCGCGTCGGCGACCGCGAACCAGCCGAGCTCGGGCTCGGCTCCCCAGCGATCGTCGCGCGCGCCGTTCATCGCCGCCCAACCGCCGGGCACGCTCGCCGCGACGTACGACAGCTGCAACGCTACACGCGCTCGATGACGGTCGCGATGCCCATGCCGCCGCCGATGCACAGCGTGATCAGCGCGGTCGACTTGTTCGCGCGCTCGAGCTCGTCGAGCGCGGTGCCGAGCAGGATCGCGCCGGTCGCACCGAGCGGATGGCCGAGCGCGATCGCGCCGCCGTTGACGTTGATGCGATCGTGATCGATCCCGAGCTCGCGCGCGGTCTGCAGCGGCACGACCGCGAACGCCTCGTTGATCTCCCACAGATCGACGTCCTTGACCTGCATGCCGGCCCGCTTGAGCGCCTTCTTCGACGCCGGCGCCGGCGCGGTCAGCATGATCACGGGCTCGGCGCCCGCGGTCGCCATCGCGCGGATCTTCGCGCGCGGCTTGAGGCCGGCGCGCTTGCCCCACTCGGCCGAGCCCATCAGCACGACCGCCGCGCCGTCGACGATGCCCGACGAGTTGCCGCCGGTGTGCACGTGATCGATCGACTTGGTGTCGGGGTAGCGGTTCAGCGCGAGCTGGTCGAGCGTCTCGCCGTTGGGCCCCATCGCCATCGCGCCCATCTCGGCGAACGCCGGCTTCAAGCCGGCGAGGCCGTCGAGCGTGGTGTCGGCGCGCGGGTGCTCGTCGCGCGCGAGCGCGACCGCGCCGTCGTCGCCCTTGACGCCGAACATCGCGCCGTCGAAGCGCTTGCCCTCGATCGCACGCGCCGCCTTCTGCTGCGACGCGAGCGCGAACTTGTCGACATCGGCGCGCGTGAACTTCTCGCGCGTCGCGATCAGATCGGCCGAGATGCCCTGCGGCACCAGGTACAGGCGCTTGCGCAGCTTCTCGTTCAGGCCGTCGAGCATCGCCGCGTCCGAGCCCATCGGCACGCGCGACATCGACTCGACGCCGCCGCCGACGCCGCCGTCGATGAAGCCGGCGCCGATCTTCGCCGCGATCGAGTTCACGGCCTCGAGCCCGGAGCCGCAGAAGCGGTTGATCGTGAAGCCGGTGACGTCCTCCGGCCACTGCGCCGCGATCAGCGCGAGCCGCGCGATGCACGCGCCCTGCTCCTTGACCTGCGTGACGCAGCCGACCGAGAGATCGTCGACCAGCGACTTGTCGAGCTTCTTGCGCTCGGCCATGTGGTTCAGCGTCTGCGCGAGCAGCTCCTGCGGGTGGATGTTCGCGAGCCCGCCCTTGCCGGCCTTGCCGCGGCCGCGCGGCGTGCGCACGGCGTCGAAGATGAAGACGTCAGCCATCGGAAACCTCCAAGTGGATGGCGAAGGATACACGACGCGCCATTCGCTGGCATGCTGGGGCGGATGCGTCGCTGTCTCGTGTTTCTCGCCGCTTGCTGCGCGCCCCCACCGGCGGTCCAACCGCCGGCGGCGGCCGCGATCGATCTGAAGTATTCGATCGTCACCGTCGGACGGCCGTCGGGATCGGCCGAGATCCGCCGCGACGCCGACGGCACGTGGCACTCGCACTACGCGTTCGTCGATCGCGGCCGCGGCCCCGACATCACCGCGACCACGACCTTCGACGCGAACGGCGCGCTGCGCTCGTTGCACGCGACCGGCCACGAGTACTTCGGCCAGGCGGTCGACGAGAACCTCGAGCCCGACCGCGGCACGCTCGCCTGGCACGAGCACACCGAGCACGGTCGCGCGCCGGAAGGCACCGGCTATTACGCGTCGACTCACCAGGAGCTCGCGAGCACCGCGGCGCTCGTGCGCGCGTGCCTGCACGCACCGGGGCGCCGCGTGAAGCTGTTGCCCGCGGGCGAAGCGTGGATCGACGACGAGCGCACGGTGACGCTCGACATCGCGGGCGAGAAACGCGCGCTGCGCGAGGTCGCGCTCGCGGGCTTCGGCTTCGCGCCGCAGACGGTGTGGCTCGACGAGCACGAGCAGCTGTTCGCGATCCCGTCGGCCTGGATCGCGATGGTGCGCGCCGGCGCCGAGGCCCAGGTGTCGGCGATGATCGACGCCGATCGCGCGATGTTCGCGGCGCGCGCCGAGCGACTCGCGCACACGCTCGCGCATCATCCGCCGGCCGCCGGCCTCGCGATCCAGCACGCCGCGGTCTTCGACCCCGAGCGCCGCGTGCTCGTGCCCGACCGCACCGTGCTCGTCGTCGGCGACAAGATCACGGCGGTCGGCGATGCCTCGACCGCCATCCCGCCGGGCGCGCAGATGATCGACGCGCACGGCCGCACGCTGCTGCCCGGCCTGTGGGACATGCACGTGCACCTCGGCGACGGCGACGGCGTGCTCGATCTCGCCGCCGGCGTCACGACCGTGCGCGATCTCGGCAACGACATCGCAGATCTCACCGCGCGGGTGAAGCGCTTCGACGAGGGCCGCGAGCTCGGTCCGCACGTGCTGCGCGCCGGCTTGATCGACGGGCCGGGCAAGCTCGCGGCGCCGACCGGCGTGCTCGCGGCGACCGCCGACGAAGCGCGCGCCGCGGTCGCGCGCTACGCCGACCTCGGCTACGTGCAGATCAAGATGTACAGCTCGCTCGATCCCGCGCTCGTGCCGGTGATCGCGCGGGCGGCGCACGATCGCGGGCTGCGCGTGAGCGGTCACATCCCGAACGGCATGCGCGCGTCGCAGGCGGTCGAAGCCGGCTACGACGAGATCCAGCACGTCAACTTCCTGTTCCTGCAGTTTCTCGCCGGCGATCACGACGACACGCGCGGGCCGCTGCGCTTCACGCTCGTCGCGAAAGGCGCGGCCGGACTCGATCTCGACGGCCGTGACGTCCAGGCCTTCCTCGATCTCTTGCTCGCGCATCACACCGTGCTCGACCCGACGCTGTCGACGTTCGAAGGCATGTTCGTGTCGGATCCCGGTGATGTCGATCCGACGATCGCCCCGTACCTCGGACGCCTGCCGGCGCAGGTCGAGCGCGGCGCGCGCGGCGGCGGTCTCGACGCCGCGGCCGGCGAGCGCGCGACCTATCGCGCGTCGTTCGGCAAGCTGCTCGACCTGGTCGCGCGCGCGTGGAAGCGCGGGATTCCGATCGTCGCCGGCACCGACGGCCTCGCCGGGCTGCAACTGGACCGCGAGCTCGAGCTCTACGTCCGGGCAGGCATGCCCGCGCCAGACGTGCTCGCGCTCGCCACACTCGGCGCTGCGCGCGTGATGCATGTCGACGCCGACAGCGGATCGATCGCGGCCGGCAAGCGCGGCGATCTCGTGCTCGTCGATGGCGATCCCACCCGCGACATCTCGACGCTCCGCAACGTCGACGTCGTCGTGTGCCGCGGCATCGTCTACGACCCGCGCGAGCTGCTGCAGGCCGTCGGCATGCGGGGGCGTTAGCTCACAGCGCGCAGCCGACGCTCGTCGCCTCGGCCTGCAGCTGAGCGAGCGACGCGTCGCACACGTCGGCCATGCGGTGCTGCGCGTCGGCGGGCAGGCCGGTGGTCGGCAGGTCCCAGAAGTCGGCCATCGAGTTGCCGAGATCGACGCGCGTGTCGAGCGGCATCTGCTCGCACGCGAGCACGTCCGCGACCGCGGCGACGAACCGATCGCACGCGCCGATGCCGACGGTGAGCCCCTGCAGGCGCAGCCGCGCGACCGCGATCGCAGCGCGACCGCCGCCGCCGCCGATCACGTCGAGCAGCGCACGCCGCGGTCGGTCGGCGAGCATGCCGGCGCAGCGCGCGAGGTCGTCGTCTCCCGTCATCTTCGCGAAGCACGCGGCCGCGGCTTCCGGCCACGCGTCGTCGATGCAGCGCTCGTTCATCGCGCGCACGATCGACGATTCGGGCCCGCGCACCGCGCGCGTCGCGCGCTCGAGCCCGACCGCGGCCTCGCGGCACGCGCGCGCGGCGTCCGCGACCGCGGTGCTCGTCGGTGCGGGCGGCGCCGGTGGCGCCGGTGGCGGCGCGCTGCTGCCGCACGCGGCGACCAGGACTGCGACGAGCCTGCGCACGCGGCAAGCGTATCACCGCAGGCAGAAAGTGCCCGTGCACGTGCACGCACCCGGTTGATGATGATGAGGGTTTGGTCCGAGTACGTGCACGCGCACGGGCGAAAACTAGTCACATGTGCAATTCCCTTCGGCGCCGGGGTACCGAGACCGGCAGCTTCGACATCCAGCGGCTCCATCAGCAAGCCGCGGGCCGAGCCAGCGTCACGACATCGCGCGCGGTTAGCGCGCACCGTTGATGTCGGTGCGCACCAAGTGCAACCAACTTCGTGCATCACTGTCGCAGGTCATTTCGGCACGACGAGCCGCAGCGCGCGCGGCACGACCTCGACGACGTAGCGGTCGCCGGCCGGCAGCTCCTCGCCGTCGATCTGCGCCGCGGGCAAGAGGCCGCCCTCGGCGCGCACGGTGAGATCGAAGCGCGTGCCGGCGATCGGCGGCGCGTGCTCGAGCCCGACCAGCTCGAGATCGTCGTGCGTGAGCGGGTTGCGCCGCAGGTTCGCCAGCAGCTTCGTCGTGAAGTCGCGGCGCCCGGTCACCGGCACGAGCTCGAAGCGACCGTCGTCGGATTCGGAGTGCTCGTCGAAGATCCATTCGCCGCCGAAGATCCTCGTGTTCTTGATGATCACGTCGATCAGGCTCGGCAGGCGGTGCACCGTGCCGTCGATCACCGCGTCGAGCTCGAACTTGATGTCGACGACGTAGCTCTCGAGGAAGCGCTGCACGACCGCGCCGAGGTAGACGAGCTGGTCGCGATAGATCATGCCGAGCCCCGGGATCCCGCCGACGCGCTCCTTGTCGCGGTTGCGGGTCGCGAGGCTCGCCGCGCCGAGGCCGATCGAGAACGAGTCGAAGAACAGGTCGCGGTGGACTTCCTTGAGCCCGCGCTCGATCACGATGCGGCCGACGTCGCAGCCGACGGTCGCGCCCGCCGCGACGACCGCGACGTTGCGCTCGAGCGCTCCCGGCCCGGCGTCGAGCCCGAACGACTTGCCCTGGTCGTTCGCGGTGCCGGTCGGGAGCATGCCCATCGTCACCTCCGATGCATGGTGCGAGGCGAGGATCCCCTTCGCGACCTCGGCGAACGTGCCGTCGCCGCCCATGTAGATGACGAGGCGCGCCCCGCCGTCGTCGATCGCCTCGCGCACGCGGTCGACGGTCGCGCCCTCCGGCTCGGTCGCGACGAACCGGTGCACCACGCCGGCGTCGTCGAGCAACGCCCGCGCGTGGCGAATCCAATCGGCGGCCTTGCCGGAATGCGCGGTCGGATTGGCGACGAGCGCGGCTGTCATCGTGCTGTGACTCTATATTGTTGTAAGGTTCGCGTCGTGTCAGACGAGCACGACCTGCTTCGCCAGACCGTTCGCCAGCTCGTGCAGACGCGCGTCGAGCCGCAGGCGATGGCGCACGACGAATCGGGGACGTTCAACGTCGAGCTGTTGCGCGAGCTCGGCAAGCTCGGGCTCATCGCCATCACGGTGCCGGAGGCCGACGGCGGCGCCGGCCTCGACGCGACCGCGGCGTGCATCGTCCACGAGGAGCTCGCGTATGCCGATCCGGGCTTCGCGCTCGGCTACCTCGCGCACGCGCTGTTGTTCGTCAACAACTTCTACTACGCGTCGAATCCGGCGCAGCGCGCGCGGCTGCTGGCGAAGACGCTCACCGGCGAGCACGTCGGCGCGATGGCGATGACGGAGCCCGCGGTCGGCACCGACGTGCTCGGCATGCAGACGGTGGCCCGCCGCGACGCGAGCGGCTACGTGCTCGACGGCCGCAAGACGTTCATCACGAACGGGTCCGAGGCGAATGTCGTGCTCGTGTACGCCAAGCTCGACGATCGAATCACCACGTTCGTGGTCGAGCGCGGCTTCGCGGGCTTCTCGTCGGCGCCGAAGATCCCGAAGATGGGCATGCGCGCATCGACGATGTGCGAGCTCGTGTTCGACGGCGTGCGCGTGCCGGCCGAGAACTTGCTGGGGAGCGAAGGCGGCGGCATCACGAACATGATGCGCAACCTCGAGATCGAACGGCTCGGGCTGTCGGCGATCAGCCTCGGCATCGCGCGGCGCTGCCTCGACGTGATGGTGCGCTACGCGACCGAGCGCCACACGTTCGGCAAGCCGCTCGCCGAGCACGGCCAGATCCAGCGCTACATCGGCGACAGCTACGCGAAGGTCGAGGCGATCCGCGCGCTCGTGTATCAGGTCGCGGCCACGGTCGGCCCGACGCGCCGCAACCGGCTTGGCACCGACGCCGCCAAGCTGTTCGCGGCGACGGCCGCGAAGGAGGTCGCGGACGCAGCCGTGCAGGTGCTCGGCGGCTACGGCTATTGCAGCGAGTATCGCGTCGAGCAGTTCCTGCGCGACGCGAAGCTCATCGAGATCGGCGGCGGCACGCTCGAGGCGCACCAGAAGAACATCACGCGCGATCTGACGCGCGCGACCTGATGCTCACTGGGTCTCGCCGTGCAGGTAGGCGTAGATATCGGCGAAGTCTGCCGAGCTCAGCTTCGCATTGTCCGCGCTGTTCATGACAAACCAGTCCGGCATCGGCTCGCGCAGCGTCACGCCGCCGTTGTCGGTGTCGGCTCGCGCGGCGAACGCGAGCAGCGCTGCATTCCAGCCCGGATCGGCACCCAGGTTGTCGGGATCGGCCGCGTTGAGAGCCGGCGCTGGATACGAGTACGCCATCGCATCGAGGGTGTAGCTGCCATCCGGGTTCGTCGGCGTGCCATCGCCGGTCGCGCCGTGGCAGCTCGCGCAGTTCGAACCGTACAGCGCCTTGCCGTTGACGGCGTCGCCGGCGGCCAGCGCCGCGACCGTGATCGTCGCCTCGAGCTGCATCGACGGCGCGGTCGTTACGGTCGCCGATACGGTGACGTCGCCGCCCGCGCTGCCGGCATCGAGCACGTACAAGACGCCCGTGAAGGCGTCGCCGAGATCGGAGCGCCCGGGGTTCGCGAGGAACATCGCGATCGGCTGCGCGCCGGGTTCCGGGAGCGGGCTGTTCGCGGTCGAGTCGGGCGCGAGCGACGTGACGGTTGCGGGCGCGGTCCACGACACGTCGTCAGCTCCAACCGGACGCGTCGTCCCGTCCGACAACGTCTCGACGACCACGAGAGCGGGATCGCATCGCCCGCGACGGCGCTGTCAGTCCCGGAGATGGCGTAACCGGTGATCTTCGCGCCGTCGGTGCCACAACCGACCAGACACACGACGGGCAGGACGAGTCGAGCTGGGCGCATCGTTCCAATAAAAAAGAAACTGGAGACGAGCGCAAGTGCCCGGATGCACCATCCACACGCGAATCTGCATGGCCGGTGGTGGTCTCGAAACCGACACCGGATCTGACCGAGACGAGTCAGGGATTTGGAGGCGTGGTCGGCGGCGGCGCGCTAGGCGGAGCCGCGCCCATGCCGGCGTGCGGTCCCATGCCGCCCATGCCGCCCATGCCGCCGCCCATGCCGGCGCTCATCACGCCGATCTCGTCGGCGAGCAGCTTCTGCGCCTGGTCCTGCGGCAGCTTCGTGCGGCAGGCCTTCATCGCCATCATGCCGTTCGCCGTCTGGTAGCAGGTGATCACGTCGGCGGACCACTTGTCGTCGGTGCAGTGCTTCACGAGCACGCCCTCGAGCTGCTTGGCTCTGTCGGCGAGCGCGGCCTGCTGCTCGGGCGGCGCCTTTGCAGTGAGCGCGGTCGCCGCGGCGTGCGCGGCGTCGGTGCACGACGGCCCGGCCGTCGCGGACGCATCGTCCTTCTTGCCGCCGCACGCAACAGCGAGTGCGAGCGCGAGCATCGCGATGATCTTCATGGCTCGTGCATACCCCGAAAACGAGAAGGCCCGCGTTGCCGCGGGCCTTCATTAAGCTAGTCGTATCGGGAAAACGAGAAGCTTACTTCTTCTCCGCCGAGCCTTCGGCCGAGCCCGCAGCCGGAGCCGCCGAGCCCGAACCTTCCGCCGAGCCAGCCGCAGGCGCCGCCGAGCCGCCGGCAGCCGGAGCCGCCGAACCCTCAGCCGAGCCACCAGCCGCACCACCACCCATCGCGCCGCCCGCACCCATCGCCTTGGTCATGCAGTCGGTCATCTGCTTGGTGATGTCCGCCATCTTCTTGGCGTCTTCCTCGTTCGGCTTCATGTCCTTGTCGGCGCCCTTGGCGTTCTCCTGGCCCCACTTCATCATCTCGTCCGACACCTTCTGGGCGCAGCCGGTGTCCTTGCAGGCGCACATCTTGGTCTTGAAGTCCTCCATCTTCGAGATGGCCTCGCCCATGCCGCCCTTCTTCTTGCAACCAAACGCCGCAATCGACATCGCAGCCACGAACAGGATCGTCATCTTCTTCATCGGTGTTCTCTCCGTGATCGGTTGATCGGTTGACCACGAAAGTGAACGATCCGGACCCGGTCTTCAATCGACAGAAAACGGACTTTTGTCCGTGATCTCAGCAATGTCGACGATTGTAATCAGATTGTCGCGGCTCGAAACGAAGGCGGTCAAACCTCGTCGACGAGATACTTCTCGTAGGCAGAAAAATCGTACTCCCGTCCGAGAAAGCTACGCACGAGATCGGCAGCGTCTCGACTCCCGCCGGGCACGAGCACGCGGTCGCGATACGCGAACGTCACGTCCTTCGCCATCAAGCCGCGCGTGGAAAACGGCGTCAGGAGATCTTTCGCGATCACCAGCGACCATTGGTACGTGTAGTACATCGCCGAGTAGCCGACGAGGTGGCCGAACGCGGCGTGGAACTTCGTGCCGTCGACGTAGCCGAACGGCGTGTACTTCGCCTGCAGGCGCTTGACCTCGGCGAGCTGATCGAGCCGGTCGGGATCGGTGCGGTGAAACACGAGCGAGATCGCCGCGTAGAAGATCTGCTGCACGGTCGCCGTGCCGAGACCGAACTTGTCGGCGCGCCGCATCTTGTCGACGAGCTCCTTCGGGATCACCTCGCCGGTCGCGTGGTGGCGCGCGAACCGCGACAACGTCTCGTAGCTCCACGCCCACTCCTCGAACATCTGCGATGGCGCCTCGACGAAGTCCCACTCGGTCGCGACGCCGCTCTGCGTGATCCACGCCTGGTGACCGCCGAGCACGTGATGCATGAGGTGCCCGAACTCGTGGAACATCGTGACGACGTCGTCGTGCTCCATCAGCGCGACGCCGCCGGCCTTCGGATCGGGGAAGTTGCACACGAGCACGCCCTCGGGCAGCTGGACGCCGCGCACGCCGTCCTTGAGCGGGAACTGCGCCGCGTGCTTGTACTTGCCGTCGCGCGGGTGCATGTCGAGGTAGATGCGGCCGAGCTTGTCGCCGCGGCGCACGACGTCGTAGACGAGCACGCTGTCGTGCCACGGCTCGACCGACTCGACCGGCGCGTACTGGAGGTCGAAGATCTCCGCCGTGATCTCGAGCAGGCCGGCGAGCACCCGTTCGTACGGGAAGTACTCGCGCACGACGCTCGCGTCGACCTCGTAGCGCTCGCGCTTGACGCGGTTCTCGAGCCACACCTTCTGCCAGTCGTGCACCTCGTTCGCGCCCGGATCCACCGCACGCAGCACGCGCAGGAGCTCGGCGTAGTCGCGCGCCGCGCGCGGCTCGGCGAGCTTCCACACCTTCTCGATGAACTCGGCGGCGCGATCGCCCGAGCCGATCATCTTGTCGGCGGTGATGTAGTCGGCCCAGTCGCGGAACCCGAGCAGCGCGGCCTTCTCGGCGCGCAGCTTCAGGATGTCGCGCAGCACGGCTTCGTTGTGCGCGTCGCCGCGGCTGCGGAACTTGACGTAGAGCTCGCGGCGGAGCTCGTCGTCGTCCGCGTACGTCATGAACGGGTTGTAGTCGGGGTAATCGGTGGTGATGCGCACGACGCCGGCGGCGTCGGGCGCGTGCGCGGCGACGAAATCGGCCGGCAGCCCGGCGAGCCGCGCGGGGTCGCGGATCTCGATGACGCGCACGTCCTCGGAGATGTTCTTCGAGAATTGCTGGCCGAGCTTGGTCAGCTCCTCGTCGATCGCGTGCAGCCGCTCGCGCACCTCGGCCGGGCGATCGACGCCGGCGCGGCGGTAATCGCGCAGCGTGTGGGCATGAAAGCGCCGGGTCTCGGCATCCGCGACCGTCACGTCGACCGCGGCGAGCGCGTCGTAGAGCTCGCGATCGAGCGCGAGCTCGGAGTAGAACCTCGACACCTCCTGCTCGCATTCGCGCGCGGCGTCGCGGATCGCTTCGTCGGGATGGACCTCCGACATCAGGCCGGCGTACGCGTTCGAGCCGCTCGCCTCGCGCAGCAGCTCGTGATAGCGCGCGAGCGTGGTCTCGCGCGTGCGCGGCCCGGGCGCGACGACCTGCGGGCGCAGCAGGCGCGCACGCTCGAGCCCCGCGAGGCAATCCTCGGCGAACCTCACCGCGGCGGCCTTCTTCTTCACCACTTCCGACCTTATCATCGTTCGCGTGATGCCACCGGCGCTTGCCGACGCGCTGCCGCTCGTGCCCACCGGCCCGCGCTGGCTCGAGGTCGCGCTCGCCGATCTCGACAGCGTCCACGCCGATCATCTGCACTGCGAGCGCAAGGCTGCGCAGTCGGCGCTGTCGCTCGTGCGCAGCTACCCCGAGCACACCGATCTCGTCGAGGCGATGGCCCGGCTCGCGCACGACGAGACCCGTCACGTCGTGCAGGTCGCCGGCCTCCTGCGCAAGCGCGAGCAGCCGGCCGCATATGATTTCGGCGACGACTACGCCGCGGCGCTGCGCGCATCCATTCGCCCGCGCGAGCCCGAGCGCTTGCTCGATCGCCTGCTCGTGTTCGCGATCATCGAGGCGCGCAGCGCCGAGCGGCTGAGCCTGCTCGCCGGCGCGCTACCGGATCCAGACGCCGCTCGGCTGTACGCGAGCCTCGCCGAGGCCGAGCAGCGCCATCGCGACACGTTTCTCGCGCTCGCGCGCGATGCGTCGCCCGCCGCGTGGCGCACGCGAGCTAACGAGCTCGCGGCGCACGAGGCGGAGATCCTGGCCCACCGCGCGGTTCTCGCGCGGATCCACTAGCCAGGCTTACTGGTGCCAGCGCGCGGCGAGCGCGAACGTGTAGAGGCTGCCGACGTTGCTGAGATCGGGGAACCCGATCTCGGCACCGACGTCCATCTTCGGGTTCATCGCGTAGAAGCCACCGAGGTAGAGCGGCGTGACATCCGAGAAGATGAACTCGGAGCTGTTGCCGCCGGCCGGAGCGTTGGCGAGCACGAACTCGGCGAGCACGGTGTCGACGTAGGCGTAGATCTGCGGCGAAACCTGGTAGCCCGCGCCGACCGGGATCGACAGCGTCGTCTCCTGGCTGTTGTTGAGCCCGATCGCGATCTGCTGGCCGAGGATGCCCATCGGGATCGGCTGGCCGGTGAAGATGTTGATCTGCGGCGTGATCTTGTAGCGAACGCTCGCGCCGAGCGTGAGCCCGAGGTTCGTCGTCGAGTTCGTTCCGCCCGAGTTGACGATGTCGAGCGCGCCGGTCGCGGCGACGCTGAGCGGGCCCTTGCTGAGCAGCGAGTAGTCGCCGTAGAGCGCGATCGGACCTTCGCCGTTGTTCGGGAACGTGTCGCTCGTGCTCATGCCGGCGATCGAGAAGGACTCGTAGGTTTCCAGCGTGTAGTCGACGCCGACCGTGAGCTGGTCGTTCACGCCATACGCGACGCCGCCGTGGAGCGCGATGAGCGAGGCACTGGCGGACGCCGTCGTCGTGCCCTCGGTCTCGGTCTGAGAGAAGCCTTCGTAATCGAAGTCGGCGTATGCCCCGACCTTGCCGGTCTGCATCGTGAGCGGCCGATCGATCATCGGGCCCGACACGTCACCAGCGGGAGCGGCGGCGGCGGTGGCGCTGCCGCCGGAAGCGGCCGGCGGTGGTGGCGGCGGCGGGGCATCTTGGGCGAGCGCGGGCGTCGCCGCGAACAGCACTCCCAAGACGAGGAACTTGGCTCGATTCATCACGGTCTCCTTGGAATGGACGGCACGATCGTCGCGCGAGCGTCATCCATCCGGCAAGTTTTTGCCAGTTCGGGAGCCCCTAATCGCTACTGGCGCTTGGTGAAAGCGTCATCCTCGGCGTCATGCTTTTTCGGAGGACTCGTCGGGGTCGCCGCCGGCCTCGGGCGCACCGGGATCGTCCGCACGGTCTTCACGGGCGGATGCTTCGTGGGCGAAACGACCGGCGCCGGCGTCGGCGACGCGACGGGCGGCGGAATCGGCGGCTCGGTCACCGCATCCTGCTGCGGCTGCGCCGGCGCGGGCGTGGGCGTAGGCGTGGGCGCGACCACCGGCGGCTCCGCCGGCGCGACCGGCGGCGGCGCGGCGCGGACGCCGGGATCGCTCGCCGGCTCGCTCGAGCTCGTGCTGCCGCCGCCGTGGAACGCGAGGATCGCGGTGACCGTGCCCACCACGAGCACGCCGAACACGCCGGCCGCGATCGGCACGACCTTGCGCGGCACGCGCAGGTTGAAGTTGAACGAGGTCGCCAGCCGGGGCGAGACCTCGCTTCTCGCCTCGACCTCGCCGTTGGATCGATTGACGCTCGTCGGCGTGCGCTGCGCGGGCTCGCCCGAGACCGGCGTGATCGGCCCGGTGCGCCGGCTGCGCTTGGCCTGGCTCGTCGGCGTCTTCTCGGGCACGGCCGCGGCCATTTGGCCGCTGGTCGGCGTGATGCGCATCGGCGGGCTCGGCGCCGGCGTCATGTCGTCCGGCGCACGCGCGATATCGATCGAGCGCGTGCTGCGCCGGCCGAGCAGGCGCGCGCACTGCTCGACGGCGGCGCGCGCGAGCACGATGTCGCTCGCGAACGGCATCAGGTCGAACGCGAGCTCGGCGACCGATTGATAGCGGCGCTCGACCGGCTTCTCGAGGCACTTGAGCACGATCGCGCGCACGCCTTCCGGAATGCCGGGCGCGACCATCTCCTCGGGCGGATCCATGCCGACCTTCAGGCACAGCTCCGAGTACACCTCGCTGCAAAACGGCCGCTTGCCTTCGAGCAGCTCGTACAGGACGACACCCATCGACCAGATGTCGCTGCGCGCGTCGGCGATGCGAGCCGCGCGCATCTGCTCCGGCGCCATGTACGCGGGCGTGCCGATCACCGCGTCGGCGTCGGTCAGCTCGCTCGTGCCCTGCGGCGCGGTCGCGATGCCGAAGTCGAGCACCTTCAAGTGCGGGGCTTCGTTCTCGGGCTGCGAGATGAAGAAGTTCGATGCCTTGATGTCGCGGTGGATGATGCCGATCGAGTGCGCCTCCGCGATCGCCTCGCATGCCTGCAGCAACAGGTCGGCGGCGACCGCCGGATCCTGCGCGCCGTGGTGCTTGATGATCGCGTTGAGATCGGCGCCGTTCAGGTACTCCATCACGATGTACGGCACGCCCTCGAACTCGCCGTCGAGCCGGCCGACGTCGATCACGCGCGCCACGTGCTCGCCCTTGAGCTTCACCGCCGCCTTGGCCTCGCGCAGGAAGCGCTGCACGATGTCCTGGCGGCTCAGCATCTCGGGGAGCAGCACCTTGATCGCGTACTTCTCGTCGAGGTCGAGGTGACTGGCCTTGACGACCGCGCCCATGCCGCCCTCGCCGATCAGCGAGTCCACACGGTACTTCCCCAACAGCACCGTGCCTGGTTGTGGAAACCGCGGCATGCCCCGATCAGTTTAGCTGAACACGAGCCAGCTAACGCTGCGACCTGCACCTACATCAGCTGGCAGTCGGCATCGCACATCCCGTCGTTGCCGTTTCCGCTCCCGTCGTCGCACTGCTCGGTGCCGCCTTCGTCGCTCCACACGTAGCCGTCGCCGCAGTACGCGTTCTGGCAGCTCGCCGGGCACGCGCCGTTCGGATCCGGCGTCGGCCCTTCGTCGCACTGCTCGGTGCCGCCTTCGTCGCTCCACACGTAGAAGTCGCCGCAGTACGCGCTCTGGCAGTTCGCCGGGCACGCGCCGTTCGGATCCGGCGTCGACCCTTCGTCGCACTGCTCGCCCGCCGCCATGTTCGTGTAGTCGTCGCCGCACATCGAGAGCTGACACGTGCCGGCGTTGCACGCGGCGGTGTCGTCGCTGCCGACATCGCACTGCTCGCCGGCAGCCGTGTTCAGGTACATGTCGCCGCACTGCGAGTGCAGGCACGTGCCGGCGTTGCACATCGACGTGTCGGTCGCGCCGACGTCGCACTGCTCGCCCGCGACGTGGTTCGTGTAGTGGTCGCCGCACTTCGACGTCTTGCACGTACCGGAGTTGCACGCCGCGGTGTCGGTCTTGCCGACGTCGCACTGCTCGCCGGCCGCCGTGTTGAGGTAGTTGTCGCCGCACGCCGACGTCTTGCACGTGCCGGAGTTGCACGTCGCGGTGTTCGTCGCGCCGACGTCGCATTGCTCGCCGGCGAGCTTGTTCAAGATCATGTCGCCGCACTTCTGATCCTTGCAGTCGACCTCGCACGTCGCGGTCTGCACGCCGCACGAGTCGCACTGCTCGCCCTTGTCGGCGTCGACGACGCAGTTGCCGCACATCTCGTTCGACTGGCAGTTCGCACTGCAGCCGTCGCCGCCGACCGTGTTGCCGTCGTCGCAGGTCTCGCCCTTGCACGTGTCGACGACGCCGTTGCCGCAGGTCTCGTCGCTCTTGCAATCGGCGCTGCAGCCATCGCACGAGATGTTGTTGCCGTCGTCGCACTGCTCGCCGCAATCGACGATGCCGTTGCCGCACGTCTCGTCGCTCTTGCAGTCGGCGCTGCAGCCGTCGCACGACACGGTGTTGCCGTCGTCGCAGACCTCGCCTGGATCGATCACGCCGTTGCCGCACAGCGGCCCGGCATCGTCGGCTCGCGCCGGCGCGGTCGGTACCTTGCACGCGCTCGCTACGGCGAGCGCGAGCCAGCATGCGACGATCGCGCACGGCCGGGCCATCTCGACCATGGTACCGCGAGGGCCGTCAGCAACTCAACGCTACATAGATGAGCGTCATCGGAATGATCTGGAGCATCGGCATCGGCGTGCACGTCTTGCCGGTGCGGGCGCTCGACAGCGTCACCGTGCCGGCCGCGGGCACGACGAGCGATGTCCCGCTCGGCCCCGTCGCGGTCGCGGTCGGGTCGAGCGCGCCGAACGCCGTGCTTCCGGTGAAGTACGCGACCCACGGCGCGGTCGGCGGCCCGGGCAGGTCGGCGCCGTTCAAGCGGTCCTTGTCGGTCGCGACCGGCGCCCCGGCGGAGTCGACGTGCGCGACGAGGTAGCCGGCGGTGGTGTCGGGCGGGGTCGCGCTCGACAGCTGAGTGCCCCACGCCGTGACGCTTGCCATATCCACGCCGTAGGCGACGACGGTGTCGGTGCCGGGCATCGTCGGACGGCCGAGCACGAGCGACGCCGACGTCTCGAAGCCACTCGCGGCGAACACGACCGCGACGTTGGCTTGCGTGGCGTCGAGATCGGGCACGACGAAGCGCCCGCAATCGTCGATCGATCCCGTGACGCGGCCGGTGGTCGTGCTCGCGAAGAAGCTGATCTCGTCCTGGCCGTACACCGTGAACGCGCACGGACCCAGGCTCGAGCCCGCGCACGCCATGCCGGTCGGTGCCGCGCCGCGCAGCGGCAGGCCTCCGTTCGCGCCGACCTCGAGCAGCTGGCCGCACACCGAGCGCCCGGTCGTCGACGTGCACGCCGGCGCACCATCGCACGCGCTCGGCGCATCGGTCATCGCGTCCTTGAAGTCGAGCTTCGTCGAGTCGAGGCCGAGCAGGTTCGCGCAGCCGGATGCGGCGAGCGCCGCGAGCGCCGCGACGCGCGCGGGGTCCAGCTTCACCAGCCACCTCCGAACGCGACACCGATCGCGTTCGGCGCGACGAGCGGCGACGCGGTGACCGGCGTCGGGTGATCGCGCTGGTCGGTGAGCAGCAAGTACGCGCCGACGCCGGCAAGCACGAGCCCGCCCGCGGCCACGAACGTCATCGCGTTCGCGCGGCTGCGATCGTCGTTGGTCGCGGTGTACGCGGCGTGGGTCTCGCACACGTCGCCGGGGCAGTTCGCGATCTGCTTCGCGTAATCGGAGCGCGCGAGCAGCGCGACGGTGCCGGAGACCGCGATCGCGATGCCGCCGCCCGAGACCAGGCCGATGCCGGCCCAGAACCGCTGCGGGTCGCGCTCCTTGACCGGCGGCGCGACGATCTTCGACGACGGCTGCTGCTTGACGACGATCTGTGGCAGGTCGACGGTCACCCGCTTGTGCTCGCCGATCTCGATGTCGAACCGCGTCGTCTTCGGATCTTGACCGGGCACGCGCGCCTCGATCGCGTGCGGGCCGGGCTCGACCTCGATCTCGCCGGCAAAGCCGCCGCGATCGATCTCCTTGCCATCGAGCAAGAAGATCGCGGCCGAGTCCGCGCCCGGCGGCAGATCGAACCCGACGTGCGGCACCTTCGGTGCGAGCTCGGCGAGCTTCTTCTGCGCGGTCTTGACGCGTGGATCCTTCTTCTCGGTCGCGATCCGCTCGGCCTCTCGGTACGCGTGATACGCGGCGGCGACGTGGCCCCACTCCTCGTAGCACAGCGCGATGTTGAGCTCGGTGCCGAGCGCGGGGTCTGCGGCCTGGCTCTCCTCGAACGCGGTGCACGCGAGCTGGTACTCCTTGTTCTGGAGATAGCGGCGGCCGTCGTCGAACAACTTGTCGGCGCGCACCTTCTGCTCCTTCGGAGTGTCGGCGAACGCAGAAGACGCTAGGCCGGCGAGCAGAACGGCCGCCACAGTCCGCATCTAGAAAATCATATCATTGCTGCTTCACGAGCACGCGCCCCATGTGGGGCGGCACGGTCACGTCGACGGTGCCGCCGGCGGCGACCGTGAACGTCTGGCCGTCACTGCCGGGCATCGCGTCCGCCAGGACGGTGCCGACCGGGAACGTCGTCACCAGGCACGCGCCGCCTTCGCTCGCCGGTGCGCACGTCTCGCTCGTCTGCGTGCTCGTGTTGAGCACGACGAGCGCGAGCTCCTCGGTCGGCGAGTTGCGCTCGAACGCGAAGATGCCGGCGTCGCGGCGCGGACCCGCGACCTCGGTCGACCACACCGGTGACACCGTGCCGTGACGCAGCGCCGGGTGCTTCTTGCGCATCGCGATCATCGACTGCACGAGCTTGAACGTGTCGTTCGTGGTGTCGAACGGCGGATAGCCGAGCGCCTGGTTGCCGAGGAACAGATCCTCGCGGTTCGCCGGATCGACGCCGCCGAAGAACTGCTGCTCGGTGCCGTAGTAGTTACACGGGATGCCGTCCCACGTGTAGATGAACGCGAGCGCCGAGCGCAGGAACGTGGTGTCGCCGTTCTTGTCGAACATGAAGCGCGCGACATCGTGATTGTCGAGGAAGTTGACGAGCAGCTGCTGCGGCGCCATGCCGACGCCGCCGTCGGCCGAATCCGCCATCGCCGTCGGGCCGAAGTCGGGACCCTGCCAGTAGCCGTTCGCCTGGCACCACGCGTCGGTCGGATTGCGACCGGTGCGCGAGTTGTACAGGCACTCGATGTGCTTGGTCGGCACCATGACGTTCGCGACGTCGTCGAACACGGTCAGGATGTTCTCGTAGTACTGCGAGAAGTAGAACATCGAGTCGAAGCGGCCGAACGTGCCGTCGGCGTCCTGGCCGCCGAACGTGTAGTTGCCGATCAGCGGATCGTCGCCGTCGAAGCCTTCGCCGAAGATGAAGAAGTTCTGCTTGCCCACGGCCTTCGCCTCGGAGCGCATCGCGTCGGTGAACAGGCCCCAGAAGCCGCGCGTGTTGCGATCGACCTCCGGGCGATCGATGTGCTTGACGGTGTCGATGCGGAAGCCGTCGAAGTCGGCGACATCGATCCAGTACTGGAACGTCTTGATGAGCGCCTGCTGGACGTCGGGATTCTCGGTGTTGAGATCCTTGAGGCCGCCGGGAAAGTCGCCGGTGGTCTCCTGCTCGCGCACGAAGTCCTCCGAATAGTCTTGCTGGTGCCACCACACGTAGACGCGGCCCTTGCGGTGGTACCAGCTCGGATCGTCGAACCACGGCTTGTCGGACGGCCAGCCGAACCAGTCGGGTGGCCGCGGCGGCACCGTGCGGTTTTGATCGGGCCAGTCAGGGAAGCGGATCGTCGCCGGCCCGTAGAAACCGTCCGACGTCCAGCCCTGCACGCCGCGATCGTCGTAATCGGGATCCCACTCGAGGATCTGCTCGAGCTGCGTGCCGCCCTCCTTGCAATAAGTCAGCTCGTCGGGTGTGCACTCCTCCGGATGCGGCGTGCAGATCTGCAAGCAGCTGTGCGAGTAGCCGCCACCCGAGATCGTGTCGTCGGGCTGGCCGTTGTCGTTGATGTCGTAATAGAACAGCTGGCCCATGTGGTTCGTGACCACGTCGAGGATCACGAGGAAGCCCTTCTGGTGGGCGGCGTCGACGAGCTGGCGCAGCTTGTCGAGATCGCCGAAATGGTCGTTCGGCCGCATGATGTCCTGCTGCCAGTAGCCGTGATAGCCGTCGAAGCCGGCATCGTCCTCGACGTTCTTCACGACCGGCGAGATCCACAGCGCGGTGACCCCGAGCGCCTGCAGGTAATCGAGGTGATCGATGATTCCCTGCCAGTCGCCGCCGTGAAAGCGGCCCGGGATCGACGGCTCGATGTTGATGTCGTTGTTCGGATCGCCGTCGGCAAACCGGTCGACCATGATCTGGTAGATGACCTGGTCGCGCCAGTCGAGGTTCGCGTTTGCCTGGTGCGGCAGGTCCGCCGGGTGCGGGTCGTCGGTCGCGCCGCCGCACGCGGCGAATACGAGGCATATTGCGGCGATAGAACGCGAAGACATGGGCGGCATGGGCAGCACGATTCGTGCCCTAGCCGGTCGCGGCGGATCAACATGTTATTGATCACAGCTCGACGAGGCGCGTTGCGATCGGCAACGCGGCGTTGCATGTGCAGCCTTCGGACAGCGGCGTTCCGCCCGTCGGTACGTTAGGATGCTAGCCGTGGCAAGCCGCGACACGCTGCGCACCATCCTCGATGCCGCGCCCGAAAAAAGGCTCGACGATCTCAGCACGGCGCGGGTGATCGGCAAGGCGGCCTCGCAGGTTCACGCCGCGCAGCAGAAGGGCAGCGGCAAGGCGATCGGCCCGATCACGCCGACGGCGATCGTGTTCTCGTTCAAGGGCGAGGTCCAGCTCGAGCTGCCCGCGACCGGCAGCACGGCCGGCTACACCGCGCCCGAAGTGCTGGCCGGCAACCCCGGCGATCGCCGCAGCGACGTGTTCTCGCTCGGCACGGTGATGTGGGAGGCGCTGACCGGCCAGCGCCTGTTCGACGCGATGAACGACGCCGCCGTGAAGGCCGCGGTCTCCGAGCGCGAGATCAAACCGCCCAGCGAGCTCAACTCGAGCATTCCCGCCGAGCTCTCGGCGATCTGCATGAGGGCGCTCGCCCGCAACGCCGCCGATCGCTATCAGAGCGCGAAGGTCATGGGCGTCGAGGTCGAAGAGTTCCTCGAGGCCCAAGGCTACGCCGACAACGACGACAAGATCTCGGCGTTCCTCATCGAGGCGCGCAAGAAGGTGCGCGCGACGCTGCCGCCGCCGAGCATCGTGAACAAGGACAAGCCCGCGGCGGTGAATCCGCAGGCGCAGACCGAGCCGGCGACGATCGTTCCCGACGCTGCCGCCCCCGCACCCGCTGCCGCTGCCGCACCCGCCGCCGCTGCCGCACCCGCTGCCGCTGCCGCACCCGCTGCCGCACCCGCACCCGCTGCCGCTGCCGCCCCCGCTGCCGCTGCCGCACCCGCCGCCGCTGCCGCACCCGCTGCCGCTGCCGCTGCCGCCGCCGACGAGGTCGCTCCATCGAAAACCCCTTCGCTCCCTCCGATCGAGCACGTCGCCGCGTTCGCGCCGCCGGTCGCCTCGCCCGCGCAGACGCTGCCGCTGCCGCCGGTCACACCCTCCGACAACGGTGCGCGCTCGATGATCTCGATCGCCGTTCCGCCGCCGCCGATGCCTGCGCCCGCGCCACCGCCGGTGCCTCCACCTTCGCCCGTCGCCGCGAGCGAGCCCGTTCCCGAGCCCGTCGCGAGCACCGGCTCGTCGCCACATCCCGCGTCGATCGTCTCGCTGCCGTCGCCCGGTCGCGAGTCGCGGACCGACGTGCTTTCGAGCTGGGCATGGAAGACCGACTCGCACGCCGCGCTCACCGAGGACGACGATCTCTACGAAGCGCCGCCGAGCCGCAAGCCGATCGTCTACATGATCGGCGGCGGTCTCGCGCTCGCGCTCGTCGTCACGATCATCGCGGTCGGCTTCGGCGGCTCGTCGAAGGACAAGGACAAGCCGAAGCCCGTGCCCGCCGCGGCGATGCAAGAGGCCACGCCGCCGCCGGCGCCGCCGCCTGCACCCGCGCCGACGCCGCCGCCCGCGCCCGCGCCACCGCCGACGACCGTCGCGGCCGCCGATCCGCCACCGCCGGCCGCTGACCCGGGCTCTGGATCCGCCGCCGCTGCTGCGCCGGCTCCGCCCCCCGCACCAGCTCCGGCGCCCGCTCCGCAGCCGCCGCCGACCGCTACGCCGACGCCACCGCCGGCTCCGCCGGTCGTCGCGGTGAAGCCGCCCGATCCGCCGAGGCCGGCGCC
>DATJXL010000250.1:0-15509 GCA_035500135.1 Kofleriaceae bacterium | reverse complement strand
TACGAGATGGTCGCGCCCAAGACCGCCGCCGGGATCGAGAAGTTTCTCGGCTCGAAAGTCTTCGCCGGGATCGGGCCGTCGCTCGCGAAGCGGATCGTCGAGAAGTTCGGCAAGGACACGTTCGAGGTCGTCACCACGGCGCCGCACCGGCTGACCGAGGTGATCGGCATCGGCACGCAGCGCGCCGCGAAGATCGCGCAGGTGATCGGCGAGCAGCGCCACGTCCAGGAGGTCATGGTGTTCCTGCTCGGGCTCGGCGTCTCGGGCGCGTTCGCGGCGCGGATCGTCAAGCGCTACGGCAAGGACGCGATCAACGTCGTGCGCGCGAACCCGTACCGGCTCGCGCACGAGGTGTGGGGCATCGGGTTTCGCACCGCGGACGCGATCGCCGACAAGCTCGGGATCGCGCGCGACGCGCCGGAGCGGCTCGAGGCCGGCCTGCTGCACGCGCCGCGATCGCCGAGCACCTCGCGCACGATCAGCCGCGAAGCCTCGAGCGCGCCCAGCCGCGCCGGCAGCTGGTCCGCGCCGATCTCGAGCAGCTCGGCCGCGCGCGCGACGAGCTCGTCGTCGGGAACGTGCATGTTGCCGTCCTCGACGCTGGTCTCGAGCGCGTGCAGGAGCCCGGCTTCGAGTCGCTCGGGCGCATCGCGCGCGATGCCGAGCTTGTCGGCGATCGCGTCGGCAGTGCGAAACCCGATGCCCCACACCTCGTGTGCGAGCCGATACGGGTTCGCGCGGACGATGTGAATCGCGTCCTTGCCGTACCTGCGCACGATGCGCGCGGCGAACGCCGGCGACACGCCGAGCCCGAACAGGAACACCATCACTTCCTGCACGTGGCGCTGCTGGCCGATCGTCTCGGACAGCTGGCGCGCGCGCTGCGTGCCGATGCCGATGACCTCGGTCAAGCGCTGCGGCTGGCTCGCGATCACCTCGAGCGTGTCGCGGCCGAATTTCTCGACGAGCCGCTTCGCGAGCGCCGGCCCGATCCCGGGAAACACCTTCGAGCCGAGGAACTTCTCGATCCCGATCACGGTCTTCGGCGTATCGGGCACGCACGTCGCGACCTGGAACTGCCGCCCCCACTTGCGATCGACGACCCATTGTCCCGACAGCCGCACGGGCATCCCCTCCTCGACGCCGAACAGCTTGCCGACCACCGTGACCTCGCCGTCCGCGCTCGCGAGGCGCGCGACCGTGTAATCGTTCTCGCCGTTGCGGAACGTGATGCGCTCGATCGTGCCATCGAGCGTGGTCTCCGGATCGCCTGCCATGCGACGAGCGACTATACGTCCCCGCCATGACCTCGCCGGTCGAGGTCGAGGCGATGATCGCGGTCGAGACGCCGTGCTGGCGAGGCGCGGCGAGAACCGGCGCGGCGCGTACTCGACGTACGCAAGCACCGGAAGCGCAGCCGCAACGAAGCCAGCGCGGATGGATCGGCCGCGAGAACGACCGAGTTATCGGTTCGCGGGCCCTCAGCTCATCGGGGCTGCGCGGCCGCCGAGCGCGGGCCCGTGCCGTCGACGAACTCGACCGCGTCCTTGCACGACAGGCTCTCGTAGGCCATCAGCGAGTCGGCATCGGCGAACACGTCCGGGCACTCGGCGCGGCAGCGCGTGCCGTCGCGGTCGGAGTGGCCCGGCTTGCACTCGACGTAGTGCGCGCACGCGCCGGCGCACGTGCCGGTGAGCCTCGGCCCGGTGAAGCGATTGACGATGCAGCTCGCGAGCACGGCGGCGATGATGAAAGCGACCGCGGCGTGGCGCATCACGCGCGCTCCCCGTGGCGGCCGGCACCGCCGGCAAACCGCGCGGCGCCCGCCATCGCCTCGGCGAGCGCGCGCGAGCCGAGCTGGAGCTCGAGCGCGAGCGCGTCCTCCATCGGCAGATCGTGCTGGCGATACGCGCTCTCGCGATCGGCGCGCAGCGCGGCCTGCGGCAACTCGGCCAGCTCGCGCGCGAGCTGTTCGGCGGCCGCGCGCGAGGCGCCGCGCGGCACGACGCGATGGACCAGCCCGATCGCGAGCGCTTCGTCGGCGCGCACGGCACGCCCGGTCAAGATCAGATCGAGCGCGCGCGACAGCCCGATCAGCCGCGGGAGCCGGATCGTGCCGCCGTCGATCAGCGGCACGCCGAAGCGCCGGCAGAACACGCCGAGCACGGCATCGTCCTCGGCGACGCGCAGGTCGCACCACAGCGCGAGCTCGAGGCCGCCCGCGACCGCGTGCCCGGCGATCGCCGCGATCACCGGCTTGCCGAGCAGCATGCGCGACGGCCCCATCGGGCCGTCGCCGTCGGGCGCGACGCGGTTCGGAGTGCCCGTCGCGAACGCCTTCAGGTCGGCCCCCGCGCAGAACGTGCCGTGATCGCCCCACAACACGCCGATGCGCGCGCTATCGTCGGCGTCGAACGCGCGAAACGCGTCGGCGAGCTGCTGTGCGGTGTCGCGGTCGACCGCGTTTTTGGCCGCCGCGCGATCGAGAATGACCGTCGTCACGGCGCCGGAGCGTTCGACTCGCACCATCGGCAGAATGTAGCATCGGTAACATGAAACGGAT
Source organism: Kofleriaceae bacterium (assembly GCA_035500135.1). Taxonomy (GTDB): domain Bacteria; phylum Myxococcota_A; class Polyangia; order Haliangiales; family Haliangiaceae; genus JABFXX01. The sequence continues at coordinate 12,946 of DATJXL010000250.1, read as the reverse complement.
CGCGATCCTGACGAGTGGCGGCGATGCACCAGGCATGAACGCCGCGATCCGCGCGGCCACGCTCATCGGCCGTGCCGCCGGCGCCGAAGTTCTCGGAATCGAGCGCGGCTATCGCGGCCTCCTCGACGACGCGTTCGTGCCGCTCGGCGCCGCCGACGTCGCCGGCATCCTGCGCGAGGGCGGCACGATCCTCGGCTCCGCGCGCTGCAAGGAATTCCACGAGCGCGCCGTCCGCGACCGCGCGCGCGCGATTCTCGCAGCCCGCGAGGTCGACGGTCTGCTCGTGATCGGCGGCAACGGCTCGCTCACCGGCGCGAGCCACCTGGCCGATCCGGCCGAGATCGGCGGCGGCCGCCCGCTCGCGATCGTCGGCGTGCCGGCATCGATCGACAACGATCTCGGCTTGACCGGGCTGTCGATCGGCGTCGACACCGCGATGAACACGATCGTCGAGGCGTGCGACAAGATCGCCGACACCGCGACCGCGCACGACCGCACGTTCATCGTCGAGGTGATGGGGCGCGACTGCGGCTACCTCGCGATGACGTCGGCGATCGCGGTCGGCGCCGACCTCGCGCTGTTCCCCGAGGCCGGCAAGCCGGAGGGTCAGATCGTCGATCAGATCGTCGAGACCGTGCTCGCGATTCGCGCCAAGCAGCGCCGCGCGCGCAAGGTGATCGTCATCAAGGCCGAAGGCGTGAACATCGCGGTCGACAAGCTGAAGACGCTCGTCGATGCGCGGCTGCGCGAGCGCGCGCCGAACGCCGAGCCGAGCGCGGTCGAAGGCTCCGGCTCTGCCGGGGCGCGCAGCGATGCACCGCATCGCGAAGATTCGATCGAGACGCGCGTGACCGTGCTCGGCCACGTCGTGCGCGGCGGCCGGCCGTCGGCGTTCGACCGTCTGCTCGGCAGTCGGCTCGCGAACGTCGCCGTGCGCGCGCTCGCCGCCGGGCAGTCGCACAAGATGGCGGCGTGGATGCCGCCCGTCGAGCTTCCGGGGCATCTTGCCACGAGGTCGCCGGCCGACCCGTACTGCTGGCTGGTCGACCTGGCCGCCGTGCTAGCCGAGACGCAGAACCTCTTGACCGGAAAAAGCGCGCTGGCGCGCTGGCGCGCCGGCGCCTTCGAGCAGATCGAGGACGCGTTGTTGCTATAGTGGGCTCGTGTCGCTTCCGCCCGAAGAGCTGTCGGTGCTATTCGATCGCTCGCCGATCGGAATGTTCCGCGCCTCGGAGAGCGGCGTGTTTCACTCGGTCAACCCCGCGCTCGCGGCGATGCTCGGCTACGACTCGGTCGCCGAGCTGATGACGAAGAACCTGACGTACGACGTCTACGTCGATCCCGCGACCCGGCGCTGGCTGCACACGACGTATCGCCACACCGGCGGCGTGCGCGGCGCGAAGCTCGCGTGGAAGCGCAAGGACGGCTCGCCGATCACCGTGCAGCTGTGGGGGCACGTGATCGAAGGTCTCGAGCCGAGCTTCGACGGCTGGATCATCGACATCACCGCGCACGAGGCGCAGCGCGCCCATCTGCAGAAGACGGTGCGGACGCTCGATCTCGTGCTGCGGCTCGCGCGCGGCATCTACTGGCAGATCGACACCGATCAAAGAATCCTCGAGGTCGGCGGCGCGAAGCGCGAGGTGCTTGGCTACGACGGCCCGAGCCAGTTCGTCGGCCGCACGGTCTCCGAGCACGCGGCCGTGCAACCGCCGAGCATCGACTCGCCCGAGGCGCACCTGCGCGCGCTCGCCGGCGAGGTCGTCTCGGTCGACTCCGAATACATGAACAAGATGCTCGCGACCACGATCGGCCCGTTGCACGACGACGACGGCAAGATCATCGGCGCGATCGGCGCCGCGGTGGACGTCACGCGCTCGCGCCAGCTCGAGCGCCGCATGATCGACGCGCAGCGCGCTGAGAGTCTCGGCGTGCTCGCCGGCGGGCTCGCGCACGACTTCAACAACCTGCTCGTCGCCGTGCTCGGCAACGCGGAGCTCGCGCTGCGCGAGATGCCGGCCGGGGCTGCCTCGCGAGGCGCCGTCGAGAACATCCGCGATGCCGCGCTGCGCGCCGCGGCGCTCACCGATCAGCTGCTCGCGTACGCGGGCCGCGGCGGCGCGGGCACGACCCGCGTGCTCGTCGCACCGCTCGTGCAGGAGCTCCTGCGCATCGTCGCGCCGACCATCCCCGGCGACGTCCACGTCCACGTCGACATTCCCGAGAATGTCGCGCTGCGCGGCGATCCCGGTCAGGTCCGCCAGGTCTTGCTCAACTTGATTGGCAACGCGCGCGACGCGGTCGCCGGCCGCGGCGACATCTCGCTGTCCGCGCGCGCGATCGAGCACCGCGGCGAGCAGGATCCCGGCGACGTGCTCGCGGCGCCCGCCGGCTCGTACGTGCGCATCGAGGTCAGCGACGACGGCCCGGGGATGTCTGCGGAGACGCGGCGGCGCGTATTCGACCCGTTCTTCACGACGAAGCCGACCGGTCACGGCCTCGGCCTCGCGGCCGTGCTCGGCATCGTGCGCGCGCACCGCGGCGGCATCCGCGTGCGGTCGGAGCCCGGCGACGGCAGCACGTTCGAGATCCTGTGGCCGAGCGCGGGAACACGCCCGCGCGCGAGCTCGCACCCGCCGATGAGCGGCGCCCGCACCGTGCTCGTGGTGGACGACGAGGTGCTCGTACGCGACGTCGTGGCTCAGATGGTCCGCGACCTCGGCTACGACGCGGTCACCGCGGCCGACGGCACGCGCGCGCTCGAAGCGGTCGACCACGGCGCGATCGACGCCGTGCTCGTCGACCTGACGATGCCCGGCATGAGCGGCGCCGACGTCGTGCGGACGCTGCGCGAGAAGAAGCCGGGCCTGCCCGTCGTCTTGTGCTCGGGCTTCGACCGCGACGGCCGCGGCCCGGTGGCGGCCGATGCTTACCTGCCGAAACCGTTCCGTATCGACGCGCTGGAGCGCACGCTGGCGAAACTCTTGCCATTACGAAGTGTGTAGGGCTCGGCGCGCGCCACAAAGCGTGCCTATGCTGACTTCGTGGCGGACACGCAGCAGCAACTCTCGACGATCAAGGTCCTCCTGGTGGAGGACGACACGCGGCTCGCGCAGCTCACGGCGCGCTATCTCGAAGGTCACGGCGTGCTCGTCACGGTCGCGAGCGACGGCATCGAGGGTCAGGCCGAGGCGCTGCGCCGCCAGTACGATTGCATCGTGCTCGACCTGATGTTGCCGGGTCGCGACGGTATCGAGGTGTGCCGCGAGCTGCGCGGCCGCACCGACGTGCCGATCTTGATGGTGACCGCGCGCGGCGAAGAAGCCGACCGCGTGCTCGGCCTCGAGGTCGGCGCCGACGATTACGTCACCAAGCCGTTCTCGCCGCGCGAGCTGCTCGCGCGCATCCGCGCGAACGTGCGCCGCGTGCGCGGCCACGCCGGCCCGCCCGCCGAGACGATCCAGGTCGGCAAGCTCGTGCTCGATCCGGCGCGGATGACGGTCGCGCTCGACGGCAAGTCGATCGAGGTCACCGCGTACGAGTTTTCGATCCTGCGCGCGCTCGCGCAGCGGCCCGGCAAGGTGCTATCGCGCGAGCAGCTGCTCGATCTCGCGAAGGGCTCGGCCGATCTCAGCTTCGATCGTTCGATCGACGTCCACGTCTCGCGATTGCGCGCGAAGCTCGGCGACGACTCGCGCAGCCCGAAGATCCTGAAGACCGTGCGCGGTGCCGGTTACATGCTCGCCGCAGGCGGTGAGTGATGGCGCGCCGCAAGCTCGCCTTGCGCATGTACGCCCTGACCGCGGCGATCGCGATCGCGTCGAGCGCCGCGCTGTGGGAGCTGCCGCACTTCGTCGGCAGCCCGCGCTTCCTCGAGCCGCAGGCCGCGCTCGTCCAGAACATGGTCGATCGCTTGTCGGTGCGCGTGAAGGAAGACCCGCGCAAGTTCGACGAGTCGATCGCTCGCATCGCGGCGCGCCTGCGCGGCGATCTCACGCTGTACGACGCGCAGGGTCGCGTCGTTCGCTCGACGATCGAGCCGCCGCTCACGGGCGCGCGGCCGAGCGAGCTCGGCGCGCTCGAACAGGAAAAATGGGCGCTCGACTGGCACCGCATCGTCGTGCGCAGCGACGACGGCTCGCTGATCGGTGTCTACGTGCCGAACTCGCCCGGCTTCCCGTGGGCGTTCGTGCTGCCGCTCGGCGCCGGCGTGCTGCTGGTCGTCGGCGCCGTCACCGTGTGGTTCTCGCGCCGGCTCGTGCGGCCGCTCGACCAGCTCGCGGGCGCCGCCCGCGCGTTCGGTGCCGGCGACACGACCGCGCGCTCGGGCCTCGACCGCGACGACGAGCTCGGCGACCTCGGCCGCGCGTTCGACGACATGGCCGACCGAACGGCCGCGTTGATCTCGTCGCAGCGCCAGCTCATGGGCGACGTCTCGCACGAGCTGCGCACGCCGCTCGCGCGCATCCGCGTCGCGCTCGAGCTCGCCGCCGAGGATCCCGGCGCCGCGAAGGACGTGCTCGCCGACGTCGGCACCGACCTCGACGAGATCGATCAGCTGATCGCCGACATCCTCACGACCGCGCGCCTCGATCTCGACCGTGCGGTCGATCGCAAGGCCACGCCGCTCGCCGAGCTCGCCGACCGCGCCGCCGAGCGGTTCGCCGCGCGCCACCCCGGCCGCGCGCTCGAGCGCAAGATCGACGGCGATGCCTCCACCGTCGAGTGCGACCCGGTCCTGCTCCGCCGCGCGCTCGACAACCTGCTCGACAATGCTGCGAAATATTCCAAACCCGACGCGCCGGTCACGTTCGAAGTAGAACCGACCGGGATGGCCGTCGCATTCTCGATCATCGACCGCGGCGTCGGCATGACGGCCGAGGAGCTCGAGCGCGCCGGCACCCCGTTCTGGCGCGCCGACACCAGCCGCGCGCGCAAGACCGGCGGGGTCGGCCTCGGCCTGGCCCTGGCCCGGCGGATCGCCCGGGCCCACGGCGGCGATGTCACCTTGGCCTCGCAGCCGGGACAGGGTACGACTGCCCGCCTCGAGATTCCGCTGGTAGGTGCACCGTGAAGCTGTCGCGTTGGCTCCCCCGTATTGCCGTGGTCGGCGTGCTCGTCGGCCTCGGCGTGTTCCTGTGGATCCGCAAGCCGTGGGCGAAAGGCGACGAGGAGATCACGTTCTCCACCGTCGCGGTCGGCAAGGGCAACATCGCCGCGCAGGTCACCGCGAACGGCACGCTGTCCGCGCACACGACCGTCCAGGTCGGTGCGCAGGTCAACGGCCGCGTGATCGAGCTGCACGCCGACTTCAACGACCCGGTCAAGAAGGGCCAGCTGCTCGCGAAGCTCGATCCGACGATCTACAAGGCAAACCTCGAGCAGGCGCAGGCCAACCTCGACCAGGCGGTCGCGAACGTCAAGAAGGCCGAAGTGGCCGAGATGGACGGCAAGCGCCAGTACGACCGCAACATCGAGCTGCGCAAGCAGTCGCTGATCTCGGACTACACGGTCGAGCAGACCGAGGTCACGTACAAGGAAGCGGTCGCGAACACGATCTACATGAAGGCGCAGGTCGAGCAGAACATCGCGCAGCTCGCCCAGGCCAAGGCGAACCTCGACTACTGCCAGATCTACTCGCCGATCGACGGCGTCGTGCTGACGCGCAGCTACGACATCGGCCAGACCGTGCAGTCGTCGTTCTCGGCGCCGACGTTGTTCACGATCGCCGAGGACCTGTCGCGCATGCAGATCGACACGTCGGTCGCCGAGGCCGACGTCGGCCGGCTCGCCGAGAAGATGAAGGCGACGTTCAGCGTCGACGCGTATCCGGGCAAGACGTTCGAGGGCATCGTGCGCCAGGTCCGCAACTCGCCGACGACGACGCAGGGCGTCGTCACGTACGACGCGGTGATCGACGTCGATAACTCGAACCACATGCTGCGCCCGGGCATGACCGCGAACATCACGTTCGTGCTCGACCAGGTCGCCGACGCGATCAAGATCCCGAACGCCGCGCTGCGGTTCAAGCCGTCGCGCGATCAGATGATGGCGATCGCCGAGCGCTTCGGTATGCACCGCGGCAGCGGCAGCGGGCATCACCACGGCAGCGGCGATGGTGGCAGCGGCGACGCGCCGAAGACGCCACGGCCCGACGGCGTCTCGAGTGCGTCGTCCGCGCCGGCGATGAAGTTCGGCGACAAGAAGCCGGTGTGGAAGCTCGTCGACGGCAAGCCGAAGATGATCCTGGTCAAGCCCGGCCTGACCGACGGCAGCTCGACCCAGCTGCTCGAGGCGTCGTGCCTGCGGCCGGGTGACACCGGCTGCGATCTCGAGCCCGGCGACCTCTTGATCACCGAGATCAACGGCCTGCCGACGACGACAAACACGCGCAAGATCGGAGCCTTCTGAGCGATGCCGGCGCCGCTCATCGAGATGCGCGGCATCACCCGCACGTACGTGATGGGCACGAACTTCGTGCACGCGCTGCGCGGCATCGACCTCGTGATCGAGGAGGGCTCGTCGATCGCGATCATGGGCCAGTCGGGCTCGGGCAAGTCGACGATGATGAACATCATGGGCTGCCTCGATCAGCCCACGAAGGGCACGTATCACCTCGGCGGTCGCGACGTGTCGCGGCTGTCGCGCGCCGATCTCGCGCAGGTGCGCGGCCACATGATCGGCTTCGTGTTCCAGAGCTTCAACTTGCTGTCGCGCACGAGCGCGCTCGAGAACGTCGAGATGCCGCTGATGTATCAGGGCATCCCGTCGCGCGAGCGCCACAAGCGCGCGCTCGCCGCGCTCAACCGCGTCGGGCTGTCGGATCGCGCCGATCACCACTCGAGCCAGCTGTCGGGCGGCCAGCAGCAGCGCGTCGCGATCGCGCGCGCGCTGGTCGGCGAGGCGCCCGTCATCATGGCCGACGAGCCGACCGGCAACCTCGACACGCGCACCTCGTGGGAGGTGATGGCGATCTTGCAGGGCCTGGTCGCGCAGGGCAAGACCGTCATCCTCGTGACGCACGAGGCCGACATCGCGGCGTACGCGTCGCGCGTGGTCACGTTGCGCGATGGCGTCATCGTCGACGATCGTCGCCAGGTTCCGGCGAAGCCGGAGGCGGCCGCATGAGCCTGTTCACGACGCTCAAGCTGGCGTTCCGGGCGATGTGGCGCAACCTGGTGCGCACGCTGCTCACGATGCTCGGCATCGTGATCGGCATCAGCGCGGTGATCGCGATGGTGTCGGCCGGGCAAGGCGCGCAGGAATCGGTGCGCCAGGTGTTCCAGAACCTCGGCACGAACGTGCTGCAGGTCCTGAACGGGTCGCAGTCGAGCTTCGGCGCGGCCGGAGGCATGGGCTCGCGGCAGTCGCTGACGTGGGACGACTGGCGCGCGATGGATCCTTCGCACGGCGGCGAGATCTCGACGATCAAGTGGGTCGCGCCGGTGCTGTCCGCGAAAGCGCAGCTCGCCTCCGACGAGCAGAACTGGAACACGAGCATCACCGGCACGACGAGCGTGTGGTTCAAGATCCGCAACTGGGCGACCAGCAAGGGCGAGGAGTTCGACGACCCCGACGGCGACAGCACGGCGAAGGTCGCCGTGATCGGTCAGACCGTCGCGAACCAGCTGTTCCCCGGCACGAGTGCGGTCGGCCAGACCGTGCGCATCCAGGGTCAGCCGTACGAGGTGGTGGGTGTGCTCGAATCCAAGGGCGCCGGCCCGATGGGCGACATGGACGATCTCGTCGTCATCCCGCTCAAGACGTACCAGCAGAAGTTTTCCAAGGGTCTCGCGAAGTACATCCCGGGTCAGCTGATCGTATCGATGAACTCCGACGACGAGGCGGATCACACGATGGCCGCGATCAGCGCGCTGCTCCGCGACCGTCACAAGCTCGACTCGTCGCAAGATGACGACTTCCGCATCCGCAACCCGGCCGAGTTCGCGCAGGCGCAGCAGGACTCGACGCACCGCATCGCGATGTTGCTCGCGCTCGTGGCCGCCGCGTCGCTGCTCGTCGGTGGGATCGGCGTCATGAACATCATGCTGGTCTCGGTCATCGAGCGCACGCGCGAGATCGGGATCCGCATGGCCGTCGGCGCGCGCCCGATCGACGTCATGACGCAGTTCCTGGTCGAGTCGCTGGTGCTCGCGTGCATCGGCGGTTTGCTCGGGCTCGCGCTCGGCGCGGTCTGGGCGCACTCGATGGCGGACTATTTCAGCTGGAAGTTCGTGTTTCCCGCCACGACCGCGGCGATCGCGTTCGCGGTGTCGGGCGGCGTCGGTGTGGTGTTCGGACTGTATCCGGCGATCCGCGCCTCGCAGCTCGATCCGATCACGGCCTTGAGGTACGAGACATGAAACGTAGTTGGATTTGCATCGCTCTCACGCTCGCGGTCGCAGCGCCGGTGGCGGCGCAGCCAGGACAGCAGCCGCCGCCCGATCAGGGTCAAGGCTCGGGCTCGGGCTCGGGCGAGACGCCGCCGACGTACTTGAACGGCGTGCAGGACGTGACCGCGGCCGAGACCGCGACGCCCGGCAAGCTGACGATCACGATGGCGCGCGCGGTCGAGCTCGCGCTCAAGCAGCACCCGAACATCCGGGCCGCGGTCGCGCAGGCCGAGGCTGCAGAGGGCCGCGTCGAGCAGGCGCGAGTCGCCGAGCACCCGACGTTGACCGCCTCGGGCACGCTGGGGGCGTTTTCGAAGGCCGGTGGCTTCGCGAACGGCATGGCGACCAGCGGCGGGTTCTTCACGGATGCCGAATCGACCAACGTCACGGCGCGGGCGAGCTGGCTCATCTACGACTTCGGCGTCACCGCGGCGAACGTGCGCGCCGCGGAGGCCAACGCCGACGCGTCGCGCGCCTCGATCGGCCAGGTCGATCTCGACACCCAGCAGGCCGTCGAGCTCGCCTATCTCCAGTCGGTCGCGCAGCGCCGGCTCGTGGTCGTCGCGCAGGCGACGGTCAAGAGCGACACCGATCACCTCGACCAGGCGAAGCGGTTCGTCGCGGCGCAGGCGCACGATCCGATCGAGGTCGCGCAGGCGCAGTCGACGCTCGCGAACGCGATCTCGGCGCTCGCGCAGGCGCAGAGCAACGAGGCAACCGCACTGGCCACGCTGCGCGCCGCGATCGGCTGGATCGACCCGACGCGCGCGGTCGTCGTCGATCCGAACTGGCCGGCAGCACAGGAAGGCGAGCCGCCGGATCTCGCGGCGCTCGTCGCCCAGGCGCGCAAGCATCGCCCCGAGATCGTCGCGCTCGACAAGCAGATCGTCGCCGCGCAGGAGAGCCTGGTCGCGGCCGAGGACGAGCGCCATCCGACGCTGTCTGGCACCGCGGCGGTGAGCTACATCCCGCAGACCGGCAACTGGTCACCGCAGCCGTCGTGGACGGCCGGCATCACCCTCGCCTGGGCGGTCTGGGACGGCGGCAAGAGCTACGCCGACCAGCACGTCGCACACGCGAACGAGATCAGCGCGGTGGCGCAGCGCGACGAGCTCTTGCTGACGCTGACGTCGGCGCTCGAGTCGGCGCGCGCGCAGATCGAGACGAACCGCGCCGCGGTGACCGCCGCGCAGGAGGGCGTGACGTCCGCGAAGTTCGCGCTGCACCTCGCCGAGGAGCGCTACAAGAACGGCCTCGGCAGCCAGATCGAGCTCGCCGACGCGCAGACCGCGGTCACGACCGCCGAGGGCAACCTGGTCAACGCCGAGTGGCAGCTCGCGAACGCGTGGACCACGCTGCGCCGCCAGCTCGGCCAGATGTAACGCGCCGCCTCAGCAGTCGTCGGGAAAGTCCTCGCTGACGAGCGAGGTGTGGTCGGCGTTGTAGATCGTGAAGTCCCACACGCCGCGGCTGCCGCGCACCCAGTAGCCGATGCTCGCGACCATGCCCGCGATGCCCTTGTGCTTCGCGAGCGCGCGCGCCCACAGCTGCTTCATCGTGCAGCGCGGCACGGCGACCGGCTTGTCCTCGCAGTCGCCGGGCGTCTCGTAGATCTCGGACTCGCCGGGCTCGATCACGACGCGGAAGTCGCAACGCCGCTCCTGGCGCACGTTCGCCGGGATCTTCGGATCGCGCTTCGCGGCCCACGACGGCGAGATGAAGCGCACGTCGATCGAGCCATGATCCGACGCGAACCCGGGCAGCGTGAAGTCGGCGTGGCCGTCGGCGAACACGTTCTCGACGTCGATCCGCGTGAGCGCGGCGTCGGCGACGTTCTTCCTGGCCTCGGCGACCGCGAACGCGATCGCGGCGTCGACGTCGACGTGCTTCGCGTCGAAGCCGGGCATGTGGACGTCGTGGCGCGTGAACCAGTCGCCCGGCTTCTTCGGCGGCTCGGGCTGATCGCCACCGCCGCCGCCCGCGAGCGCGTCGTTGATGTCGCCGCCCATCTGGTGCTGGACGATCGCCATCATCGCGCCGGCGAGCTTCGCGCGCTCCGCCTTCGGCATCTTCGCGAAGCTGCCGTACTTCGCGAGCGCCGCGCGCAGCTGCGGCGGCAGCTGCGCCTTGTCCTGCGCGCTCAGCGCCCCGATGTAGCCATCGAGCATGTCGGCGTCGATGGCTCCTTCGTCGCTGTCGTCGTCGTCGTCGTCCGGCTTCGGCGCCGCCGCAGGCTCCTTCGACGGCGCTGGCTCGGCTGCTGGCTTCGGCGGATCCGCGGCGATCACCGCCGATCCCGGGCCCGAGCTCGAGCCCGCGCCTGGTCCGCCGCCACCGCTCGCCAGCACCCCGATCCCGATCCCGCCTCCGACCAGCACGATCCCCGCGATCGCGATCCACGGGCCCATGCCCTTGCGCTTGAGCTGCGTCGCCGTCGGCATCTGCCCCGACGCCGCGGTGATCGTCCCCTGCTTGCTCGCCCAGCTCGCCGGCGGGGTCGGCTGCCACGCGCTCTGCGACGCCGACCGACCGACCGGCGTGACCGCCGTCCATGCGTCCTGCGGCAGCTGCGCGGTGGCGTGCTGGAGCGCCATGCTCATCGCGTGCGCGGATGCGAAGCGCTGGTCGGGTTGTTTCGCGAGCGCGGTCAGGATCACGTGCTCGAGGTCGACCGGGATGTCGGGCCGGAGCGCGCGCGGCGACGGCGGCGGCATCTCGACGTGCATGCGCAACAGGTCGAACAGCGCGGGCGCCTCGAACAGCTTGCGCAGCGTCGCGCACTCGAACAGGATCACGCCCATCGCGTAGAGATCCGCGCGGTGATCGACGGGGCGACCGGCCGCCTGCTCCGGCGACATGTAATGCGGCGTGCCGAGCAGCGAGCCGGTATGCGTCGAGCTGCCGCCGAGCTCGGGCCGCAGCTTCGCGATGCCGAAGTCGAGCACCTTGGGCCGGCCCGCCGGCGTCACGAAGATGTTGTCGGGCTTGAGGTCGCGATGGACGATCGACTTGGCATGCGCGGCGCCGAGCGCGTCGAGCACTTCGGCCGCGAGCCGGGCGACCCCACCGAGCGGTAGGAACTGGCCGCGGCGGCGCGCGTCCTCGAGGATCGACGCCAGCGGCGCGCCGTCGAGATACTCCATGATGATGAACGGGCGGCCGTCGGGTAGCGTCGCGAGATCGAGCACGTTGACGATGCCCTCGTGGCGGATCACGTTGACCGCCTTGGCCTCGGCAAAGAACCGCTCGACGAGCTCGCGGCGGTCGCTGCACTCGCGCGACAGGACCTTGATCGCGACGCGGCTGCCGATCTGCGGCTGCACCGCCTTGTACACGCGGCCCATGCCGCCGATGCCGAGCAGGCGCGCCACGCGATACGGGCCGATCATCTGGCCGAGCAGCAGGTCGTCGCCGGCCGACGCGAGCGGCGTACGATCGGCCGCGCAATGGCCGTCGCTCGCCTGCGCGGCGCCGCACTCCGGGCACACGAACATCGCCCGAAGCTAACACGCGTCCGGCGCTGTCCGTCCGGTCCGGCCGGCGGCCGGCCAGTCGCGATCGCAACCCCGCGATGCGACGAGGTCGCGCGCTGGCGCGCCGCTTGCTGCTCGCCGCACCATGGCCGAGCAACGCATGGTCGATCGACTCTCCGCATCGCCCCGCGATGCCGCGCGACCCGGCGCAGCCGGCCCGTGCGAACGTCCGCGCGAACGCCTCCTGCGCCGCGGCGCACCCGGGATCCCCGAGGTCGAGCTACTCGCGATCTTGCTCGGCACCGGCGTCCGCTCGCATCCGGCGCTCTCGGTCGCGCGCGCGCTGCTCGACGCGTCGGGCGGCATCGGCTCGCTGTCGCGCGCGTCGCCGCGCGAGCTCGCGCAGGTGCTCGGCATCGGCTCGGCGCGAGCGGCGCGCGTCGCGGCGGCGTTCGAGCTCGGCCGCCGCGCGTTCGAGATCGAGCATCACCGCGACTCGCTCGGCGAAGCCGAAGACGTCTATCGCGCGGTCGTGCCGCGACTCGCCGGCCTGCACCAGGAGGTGTTCCTCGTGATCGGCCTCGACATCCGCAACGGCCTGCTCGACATCGTCGAGGTCGCGCGCGGCACGGTCGCCAGCGTCGACGTCCACCCGCGCGAGGTGTTTCGCCCGCTCGTACGCATGGCCGCGGCCGGCGGCGTGCTCGTCCACAACCATCCGTCGGGCGATCCGACACCGAGCTTCGAGGACATCGAGCTCACCCATCGCATGCGCGCGGTCGGCGACCTCGTCGGCATTCCGGTGGTCGATCACGTCGTCGTCACCGACCGCAAGTTCCTCTCGATCCGCGAATGGACGGGCGGGGCGTGAGCGCAGATCGGGGGGCCAGACCTAGCACGTGCTCTGATGATCGGTCACATCTCGGGTCTCGAGCTCGTGCCCGGAACATCTCGAACGCCGATCGTGCCGGCGCGCCGCCAGCCGTGCGCGAGCAACCACGAGCGCGGGCGCCGCACGCGCAGCGGCTCGTAGCTCGGCGGCGGCTGCCACAGCCACGCGCGGCCCTCGAGCTCGCGCCA
>DATJXL010000249.1:0-7183 GCA_035500135.1 Kofleriaceae bacterium | reverse complement strand
GAGGTGCTGGTCGCGGCGAACGCCGAGATCACCGAGGACGACGTCAAGATCATCGACAACGCCGGTATCGACCGCGTGAAGATCCGCTCGGTGCTCGCTTGCGAGACCCGCCGCGGCATCTGCTCGTTGTGCTACGGGCGCGATCTCGCGCGCGGGCACATGGTCAACATCGGCGAGGCGGTCGGCGTGATCGCGGCGCAGTCGATCGGCGAGCCCGGCACGCAGCTGACGATGCGTACGTTCCACATCGGCGGCGTCGGCCAGATTCGCACCGAGCAGTCCTCGCTCGAGGCGCGCAACGACGGCACCGTGCGGCTCAACAACGTCCAGCTGGTCCACAAGAAGGAACACTCGGTCGTGATGAACCGCCAGGGCGAGCTCGTCCTCGTCGACGAGATCGGCCGCGAGCGCGAGCGCTACGGCCTGCAGTACGGCGCGCGCATCATGGTCAAGGACGGCGACCGCGTGAAGGGCGGCCAGATGATGGCCGAGTGGGATCCGTTCGCGATGCCGATCGTCACCGAGGTCGCCGGCTACGTGAAGTACGGCGACATCGTCGACGGCGTCACGATGCAGGAGTCGCTCGACGAGGTCACCGGCCTGTCGCGCAAGACGATCATCGAGAGCAAGGACGCCGAGAGTCGCCCGCGCATCACGCTCAAGGATGCGGACGGCAACACGGTGAAGCTGCCCGTGGGGTCGGGTCTCGGCGGTGACGCCGAGGCGCGCTACTTCCTGCCGGTCGGCTCCAACATCTTCGTCAACGACGGCGACTACATCGAAGCCGGCGACGTGATCGCGAAGATCTCGCGCGAGACGACGAAGACGAAGGACATCACCGGCGGCCTGCCCCGCGTGGCCGAGCTGTTCGAGGCGCGCAAGCCGAAGGATCACGCGGTCATCTGCGAGATCGACGGCGTCGTGCACTTCGGCAAGGACACCAAGGGCAAGCGCAAGGTGCTCATCGTCCCCGAGGTCGGCGATCCGGCCGAGTACTTGATCCCGAAGGGCAAGCACCTCTCGGTGCGTGAAGGCGACCGCGTGCGCGCGGGCGAGGCCCTGATGGATGGCCCGGCGAACCCGCACGACATCTTGAAGGTGCTCGGCGAGCGCGCGCTGGCGAAGTACCTGGTCGACGAGATCCAGGAGGTCTACCGACTCCAGGGCGTGCGCATCAACGACAAGCACATCGAGGTGATCGTTCGCCAGATGCTGCGCCGCGTGAGCGTGACCGACCCGGGTGACACGAACTTCCTGGTCGACGAGCAGGTCGAGAAGCACATCTTCGAGGAGGAGAACGAGCGCGTGATCGTCGCCGGTGGTCAGCCGGCCAAGGGCGACGCGCTGCTGCTCGGCATCACGAAGGCGTCGCTGTCGACCGAGTCGTTCATCTCGGCGAGCTCGTTCCAGGAGACCACGAAGGTTCTGACCGAGGCGTCCATCAACGGGCGCGTCGACTACCTGCGCGGCCTCAAGGAGAACGTGATCATGGGCCGCCTGATCCCGGCCGGCACCGGCCTGGGCGCGTACAAGCGCCTGACGGTCGATGTCGCGGTCGAGCAGGAAGAGGAAGATCTCGGTGACGAGGGCGCGGACGGCAGCTACCTCGGTAGCTCGCCGCACGACGTCGAGCCGGCCGAAGCTTCGGTCGAGTAGGTCCCGGGCACACGGGTAACCGGGAACCGCGGTTCCCGGCCCCGTGGCGGTAACGCCGCGGCGAAACGACTCGTTTGGAATGCAGGCATTCCGGCGAGTGCGTTTCGCACGGCGTTTTAACCATTTTCCCGCGGGCGCGCCGTTTTCGGCGACTTTACAATTGGCTCTGGCGGGAATGTCGAACAAGACGTCGCAGCTCGGAACGCAAGCGCTCGATCCGGATCTCGAGCCCGGCCAGGTCGTCGGCGAGTATCAGGTCGAGGGCAAGCTCGGGCAGGGCGGATTCGGCTCGGTGTTCAAGGCCGTGCACCCGCTGATCGGCAAGGTCGTCGCGATCAAGGTGCTCGCCCGCAAGTATTCGGTCGACTCCGAGATGGTCTCGCGGTTCATCGCCGAGGCGAAGGCCGTCAACCAGATCCGCCACCGCCACATCATCGACATCTTCTCGTTCGGTCAGCTGCCCGGCGACGGCCGCCATTACTACGTGATGGAGTACCTGGACGGCGAGACGCTCGACAAGGTGATCGACGCGCGCGGCAAGCTGCCGCTCGCCGAGGCGCTGCCGGTGTTGCGCGCGATCGCGCGCGCGCTCGACGCCGCGCACGCCAAGGGCATCGCGCACCGCGATCTCAAGCCCGAGAACGTGTTTCTCGCGAAGGATCCCGACGGCGGCGCCGGTTCGTACTGGCCGAAGCTGCTCGATTTCGGGATCGCGAAGCTGCTCGCGAACGACGATCACAACAAGGTCAAGACGCGCACCGGCATGCCGATCGGCACGCCGTATTACATGTCGCCCGAGCAATGCCGCGGCAAGGACGTCGACCACCGCACCGATTACTACGCGTTCGGCGTGGTCGCGTATCAAGTGCTGACCGGCCAGTACCCGATCGACGGCGACGACTTCATGACGATGATGATGCGGCAGATCAACGACGAGCCGGCGCCGCCGTCGATCGTCAACCCCGAGCTGCCGCACGGCGTGGACGACGTGATCGCGTGGCTGATGAAGAAGGATCCAGCCGCGCGCCCGCCGAACCTCGTGACCGCGATCCGCGCGCTCGACAGCGTCGCCGAGCAGAGTGGAATCGCGGTGCCGCGTTCGCCGATCAGTCAGCCCATCGACGTGCCCGCGCTGCCCCGCGCGACGTCTCCGGCGACGCCGGCGATGGCGGTGGCCACGACGATGCCGAGCGGCCTGCCGGTCGCGGCGACGCTGTCCCCCCAGCGCAGGTCGCGCGCGCTCGCGTTGTCGCTGGCGGGCGTCGGCGCCGTCGCGGTCGGCGCGGTGGTGTTCTTCCTGCTGTCGCGGGGCCACGAGCCGCCGGCTCCGGCCCCGGATCCCGCCGCCGTTCCCGCCGCCGCACCCGCTGCAGTTCCCGTTCCCGTTCCCGCAGCCGCACCCGCCGCCGTTCCCGCACCCGCCGCCGTTCCCGCCGCCGCACCCGCCGCCGTTCCCGCACCCGCTGCCGTTCCCGCACCCGCCGAAGCCGGATCCGCTGCGGCTTCCGGATCCGCGACCGTTCCCGCTGCCGCTGCCGCCGGTTCCGCGACCGCGCCCGCTCGTCCGAAACCGCCGCACAAGACCCCGAAGCAGCACCCGTCGCCGCCCTCACAAGGTTCCGGTCACGACTCACACGACATCGAGGACCCGTTTCACTAGTCACGCCGCTACTCACTAGTCGATTGCCACTAGCCTAGGAGGCGCATGTTGCGTCACGCGTACCTCGTCAGCCTCGCGCTGGCGGCTTGCACCGACGTCGCTACGATCACGCCGAACGTGTGCGGGAACTACGTGCTCGATCCCGGCGAGGACTGCGACCAGCCGACCGGCTGCACGGCAAGCTGCCGCATCCAGTGCGATCCCACGATGGCGACGACCTGCTCCGGCTCCGGCGCGTTCGACGGCACGTGCTGCCCGTCCGACATGGCCTGCGGCGCCGATCGCGTCTGCCACGCGCCGACCGGCACGGTCGAGACCAGCGAGCCGGTCCAGACGTTCGACGCGCAGTCGTTCCAGACCGCCGACATCGATGGCGATCTGATCGACGACGTGCTCGGCGTGGGCGCGACCTCGACCGAGGTCTTGTACGGCGATCTGGCGACGCCGCTGTCGCGAACGTTCACGATCGGCTCGCCGGCGGTCGCGCAGAACGCGACGCCGACGTTTGGCGACATCACCGGCGACGGCAAGCTCGACATCCTCCTGCCCACGAACAACGGCCTGTTCGCGTTCGACGACGCGAGCGGCGAGCCGCAGCCGATCGCGTTCCCGGCGCAGGTCACCGCCGGGATCACGCACGAGCGGATCGCGCTGCTCCTCAACCTCGGTGCGCTCGCCGACGCGATCGTCGAGTACGACTACGTGCCGAATGCGACCGCGGGACAATCGAAGTTCCAGCTCACGGAGATCGTTCCGCAGGCGGTCGGCTCCAACACGTTCAAGGTCCTCGACGCGCAGCCGTCGTTGTGCGGTATCCCCGCGACGAACCTCAACGAGAACACCGCGGTGCGCGGTCGCGCGATCCACCCGGTGCTCGACGGGGTCACGCTGCGCCTCCCGCTCGTGCTCAACGCGGCGGGAGCGGGGATCTGCGTCGCGACCGTGAATCCGAGCACGGTGGGCGCCGACGCGAGCTATTCGATCCCGAAGTCGATCTGGGGCGCGTACTCGGCCGAAACGGGCGACGGCGAGACGTTCTTCGCGAACCTGGTCTCGACGAACGGCTGCCCCGATCTCGTCGTGCCGGCGAGCGACAGCATGAACAACGACTTCTCGATGATCCTGGTCGGAACCGGCACCGCGAACTCGTGTCGCGTCGATGTCGTGTCGACGCCGCAGTTCGTGCCGGGCAAGCCGCTCGCGGCGATCAACCTCGCGCAGCCGGTCGCCGGTACGACGACCGCGCTCGTCACTTCGGCCGGCATCTTCACGTCGTTCACGACCGGCGCGATGGCGACGATCATGTCTCCCCGGCCGTGGCACTACGCGGCGCTCGCCGATCTCGATCACGACGGCCGCCAGGACCTCGTCACCGTCGGCACCGACACCGACGTCGAGGTGCTCTACCAGCGTGCGTCGCTGAACATCCTCGGCAAGATCTACTACCAGTTCGACGACGTCGTGATCCCGACCCAGAACACCGTCGTCAAGGTGGCGATCGGCAACTACGACGGCGACCTGTCGGACGACGTCGCGATCGCGACCACGGATCCGACGGTTCCGAACGGCCCGGCCGATCTGTCGATCGCGTGGGGCAACCTCGACAGCACGTTCACCGTGACCGACATCGGCTCGTTCGACGAGCCCTACGACTTCATGGAGGTCAACCTGCTCGACACCTCGCTCCCCGCCGGGTTCGATCAAAACGACGATCTGATCATCGCGCGCGGCGGCCTCGACACCACCTCGACCAGCGACCCGGCGGCGTTCGTCGAGGAATACGGATCGACGTCGCGGACGATGAACGCGCCGTACGTGTACACGTTACCGTCGTCGGGCCGCGGCGTCGGCGCGGGAGCCGTCGCCGGTCACTTCGGCCCGAGCGGTGCGGCGGGCTTGTTCGCGCTGTTCATGCCCGCGACCCAGACGACCGTCGGCCTCGGCAACCCGGTCGCGCTGACGGCCGCGACCGTCGAGCTGTCCGAGACCGGGGTCGACGACTTCACGATCGCCGGGCAAGGCGCGCCGCCGATGTGCGGCGAGTACATGGGCACCGACGACTCGCTGTGCCCGTCGCGCGCACACCTGATGACGATGCACAGCACGGCCGGCGAGCTCGTGCTCGCGGTGCGCTCCGATCAGACGCCGGAGGCGACGCCGCAAGACGACTGCATGGACTACTACGTGGCCGGCACCAGCGTACCGAACCTGCTGTCCACGATCTCGTGCGCCGCGCTCGCGCCGGCGGCGTCGACGTCGACCGATCCGAACGCGATGGCCGCGTTCGCCGCGCTCACGACCTCGCTGCCGGGCGTGTTCGACGACGACGGCACGACCGAGCACATCCGGCTCACGACCGTCGCGGTCACGGGCGAGCAACACTCGCAGCACTCGTTCGGCTGGTCGTTGACGGTGAACAGCGCCAACCAGCCCCAGCTCGACTCGCCGATCGCGTACGACGCCGAGCTCGGATCGTCCGGGGCGCTGCCGTCCGGATCGGTCGTGGCGTGCGTGGACGGCGTCGAGCTCGAGCTCGGCACACGCTCGGCGAACGGCAAGACCTACGGCGACGGCGCCGCCGAGCTCTTGTTCGCGTGCAGCATCGGTAGCGCGAGCGGCTCGTACGATACCCAGCTGTGGGCTCGTTACGTCGATCCCGGCGGCGGCATGCCGCTCTACCAGAAGCTGTGGGATCTCGGCGCGGACGTCACGATTCGCACGCTGCGCGCCGGCGACATCAACGGTGACGGGCTCGCCGACGTGCTGTTCACGTACGGCGCGTTCGGCACGGGCAAGGAGCAGCTCCACGTGCTCTTGCAATGCGATGCGCACCAGACCGATTGCCAGGGAGGTGGCTCGTGATCCGCGTTCTATCGCTCGCGGTCGCCGTGCTCGTCGCCGCGCCGGCCTATGCCGACAAGGCGAAGGCCGAGCAGTACTTCCGCGTCGGCGCGCAGGCGTTCAAGCAGCAGCACTACGACGCGGCCGCCGAGAGCTTCGAGATGGCGTACAAGGAGGACCCGCTGCCCGAGATCGCGTTCTCGGCGGCGCAAGCGTATCGACGCCAGTACTTCATCGATCAAAAACCCGATCACGTGCAGCGCGCGGTCGAGCTGTACCGCGCGTACCTCGACAACGTGAAGGAAGGCGGGCGCGTCGGCGACGCCGCGGATGGTCTCGCCGAGATGAAGCGCGAGCTCGATCGACTGAATGCGCAGGGGATGAAGTTCACGGCGGTCCAGCAGACGGGGACGCGGCTCGCGGTCAGCGTGACGGTCGCCGGCGAGGCGCACGAGGCGATGACCGAGCTCTCGGCGCTACCTGCATCGGATACGACCCACGCGAAGGCCACGCTCGACGGCAAGCCGGTGGAGCTGTTCATGCCGGTCGAGGTGGCGCCGGGCGAGCACGCCATCGAGGTGACCGCGCCCGGCTATTTCCCGGCGACCGTGAAGCGCGTCGCGGTGGCGGGTGCGAGCGACGTCGTCGAGGTCGAGCTCCAGCCGCAGCCCGGCCAGCTCGCGATCGATGCCGAGGATGGCGCCGAGGTCGCGATCGACGGCAAGCCGGTCGGCACCACGCCGCTCGCCGCGCAGCCGCTCGTGGCCGGCAAGCACGTCGTCGCGATCACGCGCCGCGGGCGCGAGGGCGAGCTGCACGAGATCCAGATCGCGCGCGCGGAGCACAAGACGCTGGACATCAAGCTCGTGAAGACCGGTCGCCGGCGCGTCGTGCCGTGGATGGTCGGCGGTGCGGGCGCGTTCGCGGTGGCATCGATGGTCACCGCGCTCGTCGCGCTGTCGGCCGACAGCGACCTGTCGAAGCTGCAAGATCAGCGCGTCAAGTCCGGCATCACGCTCGCCCAGT
>DATJXL010000248.1:0-27601 GCA_035500135.1 Kofleriaceae bacterium | reverse complement strand
ACCGCGATCGCGCTCGCCGCGCGCGTCGAGATCGCGTTTCACGACCTCGCCGCCGCGCAGCAGGAGGTCGAGCTGCGCCGCACCGCCTACGACGCCGCCGACACCGCCGCGACGATCCGCGAGCGGATGCACGCGGCGGGTGCGACCACCGATCTCGCGCAGGCGCGCGACCGCGACGCGCGCGAGCAGACGCGCATCGAGCTCGCGCGCGCCGAGGCCGATGTCGAGGCGCGGCGCGAGGCGCTGAACGCGCTGCTCGGCCTCAGCGGCGACCAGACCAAGTGGACGGCCACCGGCGCGCTGCCCGACCTGCCGGCCGCGGCGCCTGCGCTCGACGACCTCGAGCCGGCCGCGGTCGCCGCAAGCCTCGAGCTCGCCGCCGGCCGCGAGCGCGTCACCGCGGCCGCGAACCACGTCGGCGACGAGCAGCTGCGCGCGTTCGTGCCCGATCTCGGCGTCGGACTGTCGCTCATCGATCGCGATCACGAGCTCGAGTACGGTCCCGCGGTGCGCGTCGGCCTGCCGCTGTTCGACTGGCGCAGCGGCCCGCGCGCGCGGGCCCACGCCGAGCTCGCGCGCGCCGATCACGAGCTCGAGGCCGTGGCGGTCGAGCTCCGCGCGAACGCCCGCGCCGCGCGGATCGCCGCGCTCGAGGCATACCAGGAAGCGCGCCAGCTGCACGACGTCGTGCTACCGCTGCGCCAGCAGATCGTCGACGAGACGCTGCTCCACTACAACGCGATGGACGCCGATCCGTTCCAGCTGATCGTCGCGCGCCGCGAGCTCGCGGATGCCGGCCACCAGTACCTCGACGCGCTTCGCCGCTACGCGAACGCGATGTCCACGGTGTCCGCGCTGCGGCGCGGCGCACGCCCGGAGCCGCCATGATCACACGTCGCAACCTGCTCGCGCTCGGCGCCGTGCTCGCCGGCCGCAAGGCCCTCGCCCAGCCCGCGCGCTCGAGCCCGAGCCCGAGCCCGAGCCCGAGCCCGATGTCTTCGAAGCCCGGGCTCGTCGTCCCGAACGGCTCGCTGCTCGCCTCGAAGGTCATCGCCGGCGCGCGCGTATTTCATCTCCGCGCCGAGCCGATCCGTCACGAGATCGCGCCCGGGCTCGCGATCGACACGTGGGGCTACAACGGCGCGACACCGGGCCCGGTGATCGAAGCCACCGAAGGCGAGCGCGTGCGCATCTACGTCACGAACGCGCTGCCCGAGCCGACGTCGATCCACTGGCACGGCGTGCTCGTGCCGAACGGCATGGACGGGGTCGACGGGCTCACGCAGGCGTCGATCGCGCCCGGCCAGACGTTCCGCTACGAGTTCGTCTTCGATCGCGCCGGCACGTTCATGTACCACCCGCACGTCGACGACATGACGCAGATCGCGCTCGGGATGATCGGCATGATCGTCGTGCATCCGCGCGGCGGCGAACCGCACGCGCGCGACTACGCGCTGATGACGCACGAGATGCGCATCCCGATCGGGACGAGTCGCGTCGATCCGCTCGCGATGACCGAGTTCAACGTGCTCACGTTCAACGGCAAGGCGTTTCCGGCGACCGAGCCGCTGCTCGCGCAGACCGGCGAGCTCGTGCGCATCCGGTTCGCGAACCTCGGACCGATGGAGCACCACCCGCTGCACCTGCACGGTCACTTCTTCGAAGTGGTCGCGACCGACGGCGGCGCGGTGCCGGCGAGCGCGCGCCACCCCGAGACCACGGTGCTCGTGCCGACGGGCACGACGCGCACGATCGAGTTCCGCGCACGCGCGCCCGGCGATTGGCCGCTGCACTGCCACATGACGCATCACGCGATGAACCAGATGGGCCACGACGCGGCGAACCTGATCGGCGCCGACACCCGCGGCCTCGACGCCGCGCTCGATCGCATCGTCCCCGGCACGATGGTGATGGGCGCGCGCGGCATGGACGAGATGTCGACGATGCGCATGCCGCAGCCGGCGAATTCGATCGCGATGGTCGGCGCGGTTGGCCCTTACGGCGCGATCGCGATGGGCGGCATGTTCACGCTGGTCAAGGTGCGCGACAGGCTCGCCGGCACGGCCGACCCCGGCTGGTACAAGGCGCCCGCCGCGACGATCGCATCCGAAGCAACTGCGGCCGAGCTGTCGCGCGACGGGATCGATCCAGGTCGCTGATCACTTCAGCGTGCAACACACCGCGCCGCCGCCGCCGGGCCCGCATGCGAGCACCGGATCGAGCGCGTCCGGCGACTGGCCCGGCGCGCACGTGAAGCCGAATGCACCCGGCGCGCAGACGCCGGGTGCCTCGACGCACGTGGTGGTCGCTTGCGCGAACGGCAGGCAGCAGTAGTCGCCGCCGCCGGCCGACGTGCACGCGAGCGACGGATCGCCGTCGCTCGGTGAAGCGCCATCGACGCAGTTGTAGCCGACCTCGACTCCGCTGCACGCTGCGAGGCTCGACTCGACCGCGCACGACGGCGAGAGCTCGGCCGTGTTGCAACAGTACTTGCCGGCGCCGAGCGACGCGCTGCACGCGATCGTCGGATCGGCATCGCTCGGCGCGGTGTCACCGCAGTCGAACCCGATCGACGTCGCGCCACAGCCCGCGATGGTCGTGTCGACCGCGCAGCCCGCGAAGTACGTCGAGAACGGCGCGCAGCAATACTGCGTGGTCGCGTTCGGGCCCGGCGTGCCGGCCGAGCATGCGAGCTGCTGGCTATCACCGCTCGCTCCCATGACGTCGTCGGGGCGATCGCTGGTGCACCCGTACGAGATCGAGCCGTTGCCGCAGCCGGGCAGGCTCGCGATCTGCGTGCACGTCTCGGGCACGCCCGGCGGCGGATTCTGGAAGTTGTCGGTCGTGGCTTGCTGGCAGCCGGCCGCGACGAGCGCGGCGAGCGCGAACACGATGTGCGAGTCGAGAGTCTTCATGGTCATCTCCTCAGTTCCACCGGATCGCGGCGTGGACGAGAAACCGCCGGGGCAGGCCCGGCGTGAAGCTGATGCCTTCCGGTGGGTTCGGACCCTCGCCGGGCAGACGCGACTGCACCGCGAACTGACCCTCGCGATACACCTCGTCGCCGATGTTGATGATCGTCGTGCCGAGCTCGTAGTTCTTGAACCGCACGCCGAGCTCGCCGTTGAAGACGGTGAACCCGGTCGCGATCAGCGAGCCGTCGGATTCGGCGTAGCGATCCGACATCGCGCGCACGTTGACCGAGCCGTAGACGGTAAGCCCGGGCGCGAGCTGCTCGATCGCGCCGAGCTCCGCGCTCAGCGTGTGACGCGGCGCGAGCTCGACGTACGTCGTGCCCGCCATGATATCGGCCTCGTCGGTGTAGCGCGCGTGCGCGTACGTGTACGTGCCCTCGGCGTAGACCGAGTGCCCGAGCTGATAGCGCGCGGTGACCTCGGTGCCGTAGCGGCGGGTCGGCCCCGACGGATCGGTGGAAGCCGTGTCACCGTCGATCGTCTCCTCCGAGGTCAGATCGAGCAGGAAGCCGACCGTCGACACGGCGAGCCCGTCGATCGGGCGGATCGTCGCGCCGAGCTCGTAGCCAGTCGCGCGCGCGATCAGCGTCGTGGCGTCGCCGACGACCACCGTGCGGATGTCGTTCGAATGAAAGCCCTGGCCGAAGTTCGCGAACAGGTCGACATGCGACTCCGGCGTCACGACGAGCGCGGCCTTCGGTGACAGCTGCTCGGCGCCGCGATAGCCCGACGCCTTGACGACGGCGGTCACCGCCTCGTTGTTGACGTCGGCGTCGATGCGATCGATGCGCGCACCGGCCATCGCGCGCAGCCACTTGAGCGGATGCCAGTCCTCCTGCGCGTACGCCGCGGACTCGGTCTCGTCGATGCCGGAGTCCTCGATCGGGCCGCCGATGCCGGGCAGGCCATCGAGCCGCACGCGATCTTCGGTGCGGTGCAGCTGCGATGCAACCACGTCGTTGCGGATCTGCAGTCCGAACGTCGACTGCAGCGGTGCGAGCGGCAAGTCGAAGTGCTGGTGCACGCGCACGTTCAGGCCTTGCTCGAAGCGCGCGTCGTCCTGCTCGACCTGCGATCCGTAACGGATGCCGTCGGGCTGAAACGGCGCCGCGATCCCGTCGTTCGGGAACAACTGCAGATTCGAATGCAGCGAGTACACCGACGCCTCGACGTTGCCGTTCGCGAGCGGCTTTCTGAACGTGCTCTCGATCATGTAGCGCTGGCTCGCGCCGCCCTGGCTGGGGTCGATCGAGTCGAAGCGGTTGATGCAGTGATCGCCTGCATAGGCGGCGGGCACCGGCGTGCCGTCGCCCTCGCCGCACACGGCCCGCGCCGGCAACACGCCCGACATGTTCCACGTCCCGCTGTACGCCATGCCTTCGAGCGTGAGCGTCGAGCCGCCGCCGAGCTGGCGCGTCGCCTTCACCACCGAGCTCATGCGGTTGTAGTCCTCGGGATGGATGAACGGCCCGTCCTCGCCGAACACCTCGACGGCGGCGAGCATGCGCCAGTCGGGCCCGAGATCCGGCGAGTCGATCACGAGCTCGCGGCGGTGGCCGTCGGGTCCGATCTCGGCCTGCGCGATGTTCTGGTCGATGTGATCGGCGACATGAAAGCCCATCGAGCCCGCGACCGCGAAGTCACCGACGAGCGGCGAGTAGGGGCCTTTCGTCGCCTCGATGCTCTCGATCGTCTCCGGAATCAAGAAGTGCAGATCGAGGTAGCCCTGGCCGTGGCCGTGGCTGACCGCGTTGATCGGCACCCCGTCGACGAACCCGGCGAGGTCCGTCCCGTGGTCGAGATCGAAGCCGCGCATGAAGTACTGCTGGGCTTTGCCGCCACCGGCGTGCTGCACCGTGAACAGACCCGGCACTTCCTGCGTGAGATCCTCGGCGCGGTTGTGCGGGCGCAGCGCCAGCTGCGGCTGATCGACGACGTTGTCGGATGCGGCCAGCGGGTGCTGGTCGACGAGCGTGTTCGTCGTGATCGGCGCGGCGGTGCCGGTGACCTCGATGACCTCGCCGCCACCGGTCGTCGGCGCGTTCGGATCGTCGGCGTCGAAGTTGGCCGCGGCGACGGCCGGAGGCGGCACGGTCGGCGCGGCCGGGGCTGCGGTACTCGGTGGTGTCGCGTCTGGTCCTGCAGACGCATCGGTCGTGACCGCGTACGCCAAGGCAATGCCGGCGCACGCGCTGGTAGTCCAACGCATGATCGTCCCTTCAGTGCGCTCGCGCGCACGATCGAGTCACTTCGGTTCAGGAGTGCGAAGTGAGGGACGACGGCGGGCCGCGGGCGAGCGCGCGTGCGACGGGCGTCGCGAGCGGAGCGATCGCGACCACCGCCGCGACAAAGGTCGGGCGGCGATCGATCGGCAGCGGATGCAGGACGGGCGGCGCCGGCGGCGGCACCGCGACGCCGTGATGCTCGAGGCTGTGCGCGCCGTGCGCGAGCGCGGCGAGCAGGTGCGCGTCGGCGTCCGTGATCGTGTGCGGCGCGGCGGCGCGATCGTGGTCGTGGACCGATGCGCCGTGCTCGTCGACCTCGGCGTCGCGATCGTGATCGTCGACGACCTCGCCGAACGCGGTGTGATGGTGCGGCGCGAGGTGATCGTGCAGCGCGACGTGCAGCCACGGGCCGAGCTCGAAGCCGACGATCCACACCAGGCACAGCGCGAGCGCGATGCGCGCACGGCGCTCCTCTCGGCGATGGCCCCTCGTCACTGCCCCGAATGTACGACAGTCCGGGGCCACCGGATCACCGCGGCTTACTTGCAGTTAGGCAGGCCGGCCGGCGCCTGGAGCGCGAACTTCTCGGGCGGCAGCGCCGTATTGATCTTGCGGTTGTCCGCGCTGCCCCAGTCGACGAGCAGGTCCTGCTGGTTCGCCGCCGACTTGAAGCGCGTCTTGCCCGGCACGCGCTGGCCGCCGACCGCCACGAAGTCGCGGTTCTCGACCGACCACCGGACCTTGCCATCCGCGCCCGCAAGATCGCTCGCCGCCACGTCGTACGTGTCGGGCGCGAACGCGACGTGCTGCGTGCCCTGCGCGCCGGTGACCTCGAGGTTCTCGTGCTTGCCGTCCCACGTCAGCTTCGGCGTGCCTTCGATCACGGGCGGCGTGCCGAGGGCGAGGTGGATGAAGTCGTCGGGTTGGAGCGCGATGTGGAAGAACTGCGCGATCGATCGCTGGTCGCACGGGCCGGCGAGCTGGCAGTTGTTCTGGTAATCGACGTAGACGAAGTTCGTCCCGTCGCAGGCCATCTCGGCCATCGTGCTGCCGCCGGCCGGCGACAGCGCCGCGAACCGCAGCTTCGCGCCGACCGCGCCCATCACGAGCACCTCGCCCTTCGCGCGCTGGCTGCCGAGCCAGTAGTCCATCGTCGTATCGGCGACGAACGACGTCTTCGCCGCACGCTGGGCCGCGAGCTTGTCGACCGCTTCCTGCGCGGTGAGCTTCGGCGCGTCGGGATGCGAAACGTTGCCAGGGCAGCCCGCGCACGACAACGCCCATCCCAGCGGCACGAGGTGTCTCATGCGTGGGTGATAGCATCCCGAAGCATGAGCAGGGCCGAACGGATCGCGATCGCGATCGCGATCACGTGCGGGCTCGGCTGCGGGAGCGACTCGAGCGGCAAGCGCGACGCCGGCAAGGCCGGCGACGCCACGGCGGCCGACAGCCGACCGATCGACACCGCCGCGAACGTGATCATGGACGGCCCGCCGGGCACGACGCCGCTCGCGGTCAAGAACTACCTGTCGTGGTGCAGCGTGACGGTCGGCTCGGGCTCGGCGTCGTCGGGTCCCGAGCAGCTCGTGAACGTGATGCCCGGCGTGATCGCGCTGTCGGCGACGCCGCTCTCCGGCTACGAGCTCGGCGCGGCGCCGTGGCACGACACCGACGGCGACACCGGGTCGGGCGATCCGGGCACGGTCGTCGACGGCGCGTCGACCACGACCATCACCGTCGCCGCGACCGCGAAGTGCGTGTGGGTGTGCTGCGAGATGATCGGCGAGAACGACTGCTCGCTGATGGACATCTGCCCGTAGCGACCGCAGGAGCTATCGCAGCTGCTGCAGCAGGAACGCGAACTGATCCGACACGCGCTCGACCTGCGACTTCACCATGTCGGCGCCGCCGTGGCCGGAGTTGCGCTCGATGCGGAGCAAGATCGGCGCGTCGGCGGTCTGCAACGCCTGCAGCGCCGCGGCGAGCTTGCGCGCGTGCAGCGGATCGACGCGGTCGTCGTGATCGGCCGAGTCGAACAGCACCGCGGGGTACTTGCGCGCGCCTTCGTCGATCGCGCGGCGATACGGCGAGTACGCCCACAGCGCCGCGAACTGCTCGGCGTCTTCCGCCGAGCCGTACTCCGGCACCCACGTCTTGCCCGAGCCGAACAGGTGGTAGCGCAGCATGTCGAGCAGCGGCACGGCGCAGATCACGGCCTTGAACAGCTCGGGCCGCTGCGTCACCGCGGTGCCGACGAGCAAGCCGCCGTTCGAGCCGCCGTAGATCGCGAGGTGGTCGCGCGACGTCCACTTCTGCGCCACGAGGTACTCCGCCGCGGCCTCGAAGTCGTCGAACACGTTCTGCTTGTGCACGCCCATCCCGGCCTTGTGCCAGTCCTCGCCGTACTCGCCGCCGCCGCGCAGGTTCGGGATCGCGTAGTTGCCGCCGTGCTCGAGCCAGACGACGCGCGAGCCCGCGAAGCTCGGCGTCAGGCTCACGTTGAAGCCGCCGTAGCCGTACAGGATCGTCGGCGCGCTGCCGTCCTGCTTCGCGTCCTTGCGATGCAGGATGAACATCGAGATCTTCGTGCCGTCCTTCGACGGATAGAACACCTGCTCGGTCACGAAATTCGACGTGTCGATCGGCAGCTTGACGCGCGCCCACTCGTCGACCTTGCCGGTCTTCACCGACGCCTTGTAGATGAGCTGCGGCTCGGTGAACGAGCTGTACGAGATGTACGCGGTGTCCTCGTCGGCGCGGCCGGTCACGCCCGCGACCGTGCCGAGCGCCGGGATCTCGATCTTGTGCGCGAGCTTGCCGTCGAGCGCGTGGATCTCGAGCTCGCTGGCGGCGTTGCGCAGGTACTCGAGCGCGAGGTGCCCGCCGACGATGGTCATCGTCTGCAGCGTCGCATCCGGCGACTCCGGCACGATCTCCTTCCACGCGTCGCGCGCGGGATGCTTCGGATCGACCGCGAACACGCGGTAGCGCGGCGCGCCGTCGTTCGTCTTGACGTAGAACACGTCGTGCAAGTCGTCGACTTCGAACACCGCGGACACGCCGGCGACCAGCGTCTGCCACACCGGCTTCTTGGCGTGCACGTCCTGGAAATAAACGTCGGTCGAGTTCCAGCCGTGCTGCACGACCGCGAACAACCAGCGGCCCTCGCGCGAGATCCCGCCGCCGAGGAACGTGCCGGCATCGTGCGTGGCCTCGTGAACGACCGGATCTTTCGCGGGATCGGTGCCGAGCACGTGATAGCGCAGCTCGGCGAGGCCGGGCCGGTCGGCGATGGTCACCGCGCCTTCCACCGGCGGAACCCACGTGTAGTAGAACGCGCGGCCGTCGGGCGTCCACGACGCGGCCGCGTACTTCGTCCCGGCGATCTCCTCGTGAAGATCCTTGCCGGTGGCGACGTCGCGCACGTGCATCACGGTCTCGTCGCTGTTGTGCTCGCTCACCGCGTACGCGACGTGCTTGCCGTCCCAGCTCGGGAACCAGCCGTGCAGACCCTTGCTGCCGTCCTCGCTCCAGGTGTTCGGATCGAACAGGACTTGCTCGGCGCCGTGCTCGCCTTCCTTCCAGTAGACGATCGTCTTCTCCTTCTGCGCGAGCTTGCGCGTGTAGAAGAAGCGCGTGCCGCGGTGCGCCGGCGCACCGATCGCGTCGAAGTAGAACAGCTCCTTGAGCCGTGCCGCGAGCTGGTCGCGCTCGGGCAGCTTGCCGAGCTCGCCGCGCGTGTACGTGTCCTGCGCGGTCATCCACGCCTTCACCTCGTCGCTCTTGTCGTCCTCGAGCCAGCGGTAGGGATCGCGGACGGTCTTGCCGTGCAGCGTGTCGACGACGTCGACGGTGCGAGTCGCGGGCCACGGCTTGGCGGGAGGCGGAGGCGCGGGCGGAGGCATCTGCTGCGCCGCCGCGAGCGGCTTCGGCGGTTCGATCGGAAGCGTAGCAGAAGCGGGCGGACTGCTGCCGCCGCACGCGGCGCCGAGCAGACACGCGAGAGCGATTCTCATCCGCCGGATGTAGCAGAGCTTTACAGGCCAGCGGAGCCGTAATTCGCGAGATCGACGCGCCAGCGGTCGTCGACGTACGCGAGCACGAGCCGCGCGCGCCCGGCCGCAGACACGATCTCGACCGTCGCGCGATCGCCGTGCTCCTCGATCAGCGTGATGTCGGTCGGCGTCGCGCTCGGATCGCCGGCGCCGATCGAGACCAGATCCTTCGCGGTGTAGCGCACCGAGCCGCCGACGAGATCGGTCGCGCGCCGCGCCTCGGCCTCGAGCCGCTCGCGCGTCGCCGGCGTGAGCAGCTCGAACACCGCGTCGCGATCGCCGGTCTTGGCCGCCTGCAACAGATCGCGCACCGTCACCTCGGGGCCCGGCTGCGTGACGCGGCAGCTGCGCCCCGCGACCGCCACGGCGAGCGCCATCGCGGCGAGCGCGCTCGCGACCGCCGCGATCGTCGAGCGGCGCGTGCCTAGCGCGAGCGCCATCGCCCCAGCCTCGGGCGCCGGTATTGCTCTTGCAACCAGACCCAGTAGCGGACGGCACCTAGATAACTTCCCAGGTCCGGCTCGCGCGCAGGTTGAATGCGAGAGAACACCGTTTTCATCGCCGTTGTGTGTACTTGTGGCGGCACAGACCGTCAACTAGACTTTCGGATGTTGGGGGTATGAGCCGCGTGCGTCTTCTCGCCTGTTCGATCGTCGCGGTTGCCGCGTGTGTCGTGCAGGACACGACACCCGTGAATCCCGGCTACGGCTACGGTCCGGCCACGCCTGCGCCTCAAACCGACACCTCGGTCGGCGCACCCTCGGCGCAGACCGTGGCGTCGAGCCCGCCCGAGAAGCTGTACGAGCAGATGACGCCGTCACCCGGTTACGGCTACGTCTGGCTCGACGGCTACTGGCACTGGAACGGTTACGAGTGGGGCTGGGTCAACGGACGCTGGGAGCGCCAGCAAGAAGGCTTCGTCTACGTGCAGCCGTTCTACGACTACGACCGCGCCGCGGGTCAGTACCTCTACACGCCCGGCTACTGGTCGCGCCCCGATCGCGTGCCGCAGGGCTGGAATCGCCGGCCGATGCGCGACAGCCGTCCGACGATCGTCGAGCCGCCGCCGGGCTATCACGCGCCGGCGCATCCGGTCGCACCGCATCCGGTCGCGCCGCATCCGCTTCGGCGCTGACGGCGACCGCTACTGCTGCATCGCCGCGACGATGTGCGGCTTGCGGAAGCTGACGATCAAGATGATCGGATACGGCGTGTAGAACAAGAGGCCGATGATCGCCGAGACCTTCATGATCGGTCCCATCGGCACGTCCGCCGGGTTCGGGATCGACTGCATGAAGTGCTCCATCGCCGGCATCATCACGGTGAACTGGAGCACCGCCTGGGCGACGAGCACGAGCAGCGCGACCGCGCCCCACGTCACCGACGCGCGGGCCGCCCAGCTCTTGTAGCCGCGCTGGCCGATGCCGATGACGAGCAGCGCGATCGACATCGCCGCCATCACGCACGCGACGCCGACCGACCAGCCATGGATCTCGCCCGAGAACTGCTCGAACGCCTCGCGGCTGCGCTCGTTTTGCTGCATCGCGGCGCCGAGCTGCTTGCCGGCGATGCCGAGCAAGCTCGTGAACGTGATCAGGCTGCCGAAGATGATCGACAGGATGCCGAGCGTGCGCGGCGCGCCGGGGCGCGCCGGTTGGTTGCCATAGGCGTACGGGCCAGGTGCTGGCTGCATGCCCCTGTCGTATACCTATTCCACGCGCAACGCACGCTCGAATTCTTCGGGGTTGCTGCTCGCGTAGATCGCGGTCTCCATCGACACCAGGCCGGCGTTGACGAGATCGATCAGGTGCTGGTCGAACAGCTGCATCGAGTACAGGTCGCGGCCCTTGCGGATCAGCTCGGGAATGTCGCCGAGCCGGCCCGAGCGGATGCACTCGCGGATCGTGCGCGTGACGCGCAGGATCTCGACACTCGGCAGCCGACGGCGGCCATCCTTCGACGCGAGCAGCCGCAGCGACACGATCGCCTGCAAGCAATCGCCGAGGCGGTCGCGGACCACGTCCTGCGCGTCGGTCTCGAACAGGCCGACGTAGCGCTGGATCGTCGCGACCGAATCGGGCGTGTGGATCGCGGACATCACGAGGTGACCGGTCTCGGCCGCCTTGAGGCAGGTCGAGGCGGTCTCGCGATCGCGGATCTCGCCGACCAGGATGACGTCGGGATCCTGGCGCAGCGCCGCGGTCATCGCGTCGCGGAAGCTCTCGGTGTCCGCGCCGACCTCGCGCTGGATGATCATGCACTTCTGCGGCTCGTGGATGAACTCGATCGGATCTTCGATCGTGACGATGTGGGCGTGCCGCGTCTCGTTGATGTAGCGCAGCATCGCCGCCATCGTCGTGGTCTTGCCGTTGCCGGTCGCGCCGGTGATGAGCACGAGGCCGCGGCGGGCGTCGGCGATCTCGGCGAGCACCGGCGGCAGGTTGAGCTGCTCGATCGACAGCACCTGGATCGGGATCAGGCGCATGACGATGCCGACCGCGCCGCGCTGGCGGAAGATCGACGCGCGGAACCGGCCGCGGGTCGCGAGCGAGTACGAGACGTCGATCTCGGCGAACCGCCGCGTGAAGTCGACCGTGATGCTGCGATCCTCGAGGATCATGCGCGCGATCGACTCGGTATCCGACGCCGACAGCGCCGGCACCTTGATCGCGCCGAGCAGCTCGCCGTGCAGGCGATAGTGCGGCGGATAGCCGACTTCGAAGTGAATGTCCGAGACGCCGCGCTCGATCCCGAACGCCAGCAGCTTGTGAAACGCGTTGCGGTCCATCACAGAAGCGCGGTCAGTTTAACCCCGGTCGGCCTCCTCCGGGCTCGCCCTCCGGCGCGTTTTCGCTGGGCGGTCGCTTGATGCTGGACAGCAATGCCTCACCGGTCGCCTCGTCGTCGCTGAGCGGCTGCCAGGTCGGGACCGGCACCGGCGTGGGCGGCCCCGCCGGCTCGCCC
The DNA here is from genome assembly GCA_035500135.1 of Kofleriaceae bacterium. Taxonomy (GTDB): domain Bacteria; phylum Myxococcota_A; class Polyangia; order Haliangiales; family Haliangiaceae; genus JABFXX01. The sequence goes on along the minus strand of DATJXL010000248.1, from coordinate 15,382 downwards.
GGCGGCTCGGACGCGCGCGGCCGCGGCCGGTTCTCCATTCCGGGCAGCGCGAAGTCGGAGGTGATCTCGTCTTCGGGCCGCCCGAACGCGTTGCGCGGCACGGGCGTGGCAGCCTTCGCGATGCCGGTCGCCATCGGGATCGCGAGCTCGCGATCCTCCTCGTCTTCGTCCTCGCCGTCGTGCACGACCTTGACCGGCGCCGGCGACGGCGCGGTCGCCACGCTGCGCAGCTCGGCGCGCACGTAGTCGGGCAACGTCGGGAACGGCGGGCCGGGCCGCGCCATGTAATAGCCCTGGCCGTAGCGCAGGCCGAGCTCGCGCAGCGCGATCACGTCCTCGAATGCCTCGATGCCCTCGGCGATCATCACCGCGTCGATCGTCTCGGCGATGTGGCGCAGCGAGCGCAGCATCTCGCGCTTGACGGTCGAGCGCGCGATGCCGCGCACGAGCACGTCGGAGATCTTGATGAAGTGCGGGCGCAGCGACATCACGGTCTCGAGGTTCGAGTGCCGCGTGCCGACGTCGTCGATCGCGACGCCGAAGCCGAGCGCGGTGTACGTCGCGAGCGCGCGCTTGAACGACGCGAAGTTCTCGATCGCGAGCCGCTCGGTGATCTCGAACACGATGTTCGCGGGCGTGAGGCCGGCGGCCGACAGCAAGTTGCCGACCTCGACCTCGATGAACGCCGAGTCGTAGAACGACATCGGCAGGAGGTTGACGAACAGCCGGTGCACCGGCTCGAGCGTCATCGCGTTGCGCAGCGCGCCGCGGAAGCACGCGCGATCGAGCTCGACGGTGAGATCGACCTCGTCGGCGATCGCGAACAAGGTCGCCGGCGACTCGAGGCCGGTGCCGCGCGGGCCGCGCGTGAGCGCCTCGTAGGCGAAGATGTCGCCGGTGCCGAGGTCGACGATCGGCTGGTAGACGCTCGCGAGGCCATCGCCGAGGATCACGTCCTGCAGCGTCGTGCGATCGCGGTGCGCCTTGCGCTCGCGCAGGTTGCGCGCGTTGTCCTGCGCATCGGCGATGAGGCGCGCGGTCAGACGCTCGGGGCGAAGCAGCGAGTTGCCGAGCACGCGCGCGTGGCCGACCGTGATGCGCGGCTGCTCGCGCAACACCTCGGTCACCATCGGCGCGAGTGCCTCCTCGACCGAGCGCTCGACGCTCTGCGCGAGCGACTCGAGATCGATGCGATGCGCGCCGCGCGGCGCGAGGATGACGAGGTAGCCGTCGCCGTCGCCGGTGCGGCAGATCAGGTCGGCCGGGTCGAGCACGGCGCCCTTCAGGCGATCGAGCACGGTCGCGGCGTGGTCGTAGATCTCGCTGTGGTGGGCGACGCCGAGATCGAGCTCGACGCGATGCAGGCGCGACAGATCGACGAGCAGCGTCGACAGCGAGCGATCGCGATGCAAGATCGCGGTCACCTCGTGCATCCGCTCCTGGTAGGGTCGGAAGCGATCGATCTCGGCGTCGCGCACGCGTCCGAACGGCCGGCTCCGCGAGCCGCCACCACCGGTCGTGGCCGCATCCCCCGACGAGAAGAAGTGCACGCGGCCCGGGCCGCCGCGCTTGGCGCCGCGCAGCGCCGCCTCGGCGGCGGTGAGCAGGCCCTCCGGATCGGCGGCATCCTCGGGCAGGCACGCCACGCCGACCGATACCGACAGCCGGCGCGAGCCCGGCATCTCGGCGAGCCCGACCGCATCGCGCAGCCGCGCGGCCTTCGTGAGCGCGCCCGGCTTGGCGGTCTCGGGCAAGAGCAGCACGAACTCCTCGCCCGAGTAGCGCGCGACGATGTCGGACGTGCGCACGCGATCGGGCGAGTCATCCTCGAGAAGCACGGTCGCGATGCGGCGCAGGATCTCGTCGCCGGCTTGATAGCCGAGGTCGTAGTTGACGCTCGCGAACTGGTCGATGTCGGCGATCAGGAGCGACATCGGCTGCGAGTAGCGCAGCGCGCGCGCGACCTCTTCGCGCAACCGCTCCTGGAACGCGCGGTGCGTGTACAGCCCGGTCAGCGGATCGCGCAGCGTGAGCGCGTCGAGCTGGCTGCCCATCTGCGCGAGCTGCTCGGTCGCGGCCGTGATCTCCTTGCCGCGCTCCGACAGCTGGGCCTCGAGCATGCGCTCGTGATCGCGCAGCTGGTGGTTGACCGAGCGCAGCTCGTCGACGAGGCGCAGGTTGTCGCGCTCGAGCTTGAACGTGTGCACGAGCTGGTCGACGACCTGGAGCAGATCGGTCAGCTTCCACGGCTTCGTGATCACGTAGTGCAAGTGGCCGGCGTTGATCGCGCTGATCAACTCCTCGGACTCGGGGAATCCGGTGACGACCGCGCGCCGACAATGCGGGCGCAGCTGCGCGACCTTCGCGAGCAGCTCGGCTCCGGCGATGCCGGGCATGTGAAGGTCCGCGAGCACGCAGGCGACCTCGACATGCGCCTCGACGAGCGCGAGCGCCTCGTCGCCGTTGGTGGCGAGCAGCACGTGGCAGCGGCCACGTAGCACGCGCCCGAGTGCGTTCAAGTTGTTCTGATCGTCATCGACGCAGATGACGGTGGGCTTGCCGACCTCTTCCCCTGCCGCCGGCTGCGGCGGCTGATTGCCGTCGGAGACTGCCAATGTGTCTCCAGTATAGACAGGTCGAGGTTTGCATTAGAACCGTGAAGGGGATCGCATTGAAATCCAGACGTGTGGTCAGGTAGGCAACGCCCGCTCGATGACCCACACGATGCCGGCCACGCAGATCGCGCCGGCGAACACCGGCATCATCACCCGGCGGTAACGTTCGGCGCCGAGCTCGCGCGCGAGCGCGAAGAAGATCGGCAAGGCGACCGCGACGATCGCGAGCTGGCCGAGCTCGACGCCGACGTTGAAGCACAAGAGCGGCACGACGACGTCGTGCGGGGGCAGCTGGACCGCGAGCGTGCTGGCAAAGCCGAGGCCGTGCACGAGCCCGAACCCGAAGGTCAGGAAGAACCGCCAGCGCACGTCGGGGCGGACGATGTCCTCGGCCGCGGTGTACGCGATCGACACCGCGATCAGGCTCTCGACCAGGCGCGGCGGCAGCGTGACCCAGCCGAGCGCGGCCGAGATCAGCGACACGCTGTGCGCGATCGTGAACGCGGTGATCACGGTCGCGGTCGCGCGCAGCGACGGCACGAGCCTGCGGACCTGCCAGCGCCCGTGCTCGTCGCGGCCGAGCATGACGACGAGCAGGAGCGCGAGCACGAAGCTGATGTGATCCCGGCCGTCCCAGTCGACGATGTGGTGGATGCCCAGCTTGAGCCACGCGAACAGCGAAGGCGCCGCGCGCAGCTCGAGCACGGGTTGATCCACGGCGACGAGCGCGGAGACCGGGTCTGGATCGTCGGTCGACGAGACGAGCACCATCGCGATGTGGCGGCGGTCGAACGCGAAGAAGCGCGAGAAGTCGGCGCGATCGGGCACGCGCGGACAGCTCGCGTGCCACGCGACGACCACGAGCTTGCCGGTATCGTCGGGATGCGCGGTCGGCGCGTCGGTCGTGCACGGCTCGCCGTACGCCGACAGCGTGAACCACGCGGCGACGAAGCTCGCGACCGCGGGGGCGTGCGCGGCATCGGCGACGCTCGGCACCGCGTCGGCCGCCAGGTGCATCGGCTCGGTGACGTCGCCGGGTGCGACGCGCACCGAGATCGCCGCGTGCACGCCGTCGATCGCGATGTCGACGTACTTCGTCGAGGTCTGGTGCGCCGACGCGACACGCGCGACCAGCGCGAGCGCGAGCACCGCGAGCCACTTCGTCACCGCGCAGTCATAGCTGTTTTCCGCGCGTGCAGCAGCACGCGCGCGTCGCTGCGAGGATCCCCGTCGAGCTCGAGCTGGGCATCGAGGTGCAGGCCCCAGTAGGCGATCGGCGTGGTGGTCATCGCGGCGGTGATCGCGGCGTCGTCGAGCCCGGCCCGGCGCAGCGCCGCGAGCTCGTCGGCGCTCGGCCCGTCGTCGCGCAGGTTCCCGAGGTCGGTGCCGTACAGGACCGTGACGTTCGCGGCGCGCAGCCTGCGGAGGTTGTCGATCGCCGTGTCGCTCGCGCCGAACGCGGCGAGCGTCGAGATCACGGCTCGCCCGCGCCACGCCTCGATCGTCGCCGGCGCGAGCGGCTCGATCGGCGTGTGCGCGAGCACGTCGACACCGGCGCGCGCGGCGGCTGCGGCGCTCGCATCGGACAGCGCGTGCACCGCGACGCGCAGGTGATGTGCATGCGCGGCCTCGACCGCGGCCGGTAGCAGCGCCGGATCCAGCCCGTCGCCATCGAGCGCGACCTTGATGACGCGCGCGCCTTCCGAAGCGAGCCGATCGATCGTCGTCGTCACGCATGCCGCATCCGCGCAGCCGATGCCGAAGCCGGCCTCGCCCCACGCATCGAGCGGGTAGCCGCCCGGATGCGTGAGCATCGGTCCGGCGGCGATGACCTCGATCGGCTGCTTCGCGCCTAGCGTGCGCTCCGGCGCCGCGAGATCGACCGCGGCGAGCACACCGTGCTCGGCGAGCTTGTCGGCGACCGGCCAGTACGCGAGGTGGACGTGGCTGTCGACGATCGGCGGCCACGTGAACGCGGTCGGCGCCGGCGCTTGCTGCTGCGACGCGCCGCACGCTGCGACGAAGATCCACAGTGCGCGCATCAGTACTGGCAGATGTACGGGAAGCTCCCGCTGGTCGGAACCTGGCTCGGATCGCACGGCCGATCGTCCCAGCCCTTCGCCGCGCGCGATGCCGCGATCACGAGGCAGTTCTCGTTGTACTTGCCGTTGCCATCGTTGGGCTCGCCCGCTTCCCAGTCGGTGTAGACGAACGGCGTGCCGTCGTTCCAGACGAACATGCCGGGCTCGGCGAGATCGTCGCCCCCGGCGAACGTGTCCATGTCCTCGCACAGGGCCTCGGCCGCGGCATCGACGTCGGCCGTCTTCAGGTACGCGAGGTGCGCCGACATGGCGGCGCAGGCGGTCTGCGCGTCGCGATAGATCATCGGCGATCCGAACCACACCAGGCACGAGCCGTCGGGAGCAGTCGCGTGCTGGTCACCGCCTTCGCACGGACGTGCGTCGGCGCCCGCGGCCGCGCTCGCGAGCTGCGCGCCGCAGCCGCAGACCACGAGCAGCGCGACGCCACGCATGCCCTGATTGTGCCGGATCGTGTAGGTTTCGGGCACATGAGTCGTCAAGGTCCTGTGGTCTTCATCATGGCGGCGGGTCTGGGTACGCGGATGAAGAGCGACACCGCGAAGATGCTGCATCGCATCGCGGGTCGCCCCATGCTGCACTGGGTCGTCGGCGCCGCCCGCGCGGCGGGGGCCGAGCGCGTCGTCGCGATCCTGGGCCACCAGCACGCCGAGGTGAAGGCCGCGCTCGACGCCAGCTTCGGCGCCGGCGCGGTCGAGATCGCGATCCAGGCCGAGCAGCGTGGCACCGGTCACGCCGTGCAGTGCGCGTTGCCGTCGGTGGCCAGCGAGCCCGACGATCGCATCGTCGCGATCCTGACCGGCGACGCGCCGCTGCTCGTCGCCGACCGCATCGCCGCGCTCGTGCGCGCGTGCGCCGACACGCCGGCCGGGCTCGCGCTGCTGTCGACCGTGCCCGACCGCGACATGCCGTACGGCCGGATCGTGCGCGACGACAAGGGCGTGGTCGAGCGCATCGTCGAGCACGCCGACGCGACGCCGGCGCAGCGCGCGATCCGCGACACCAACGCGAGCATCTACGCGGTGCGGCTCGGCCACCTGCGCAAGGACCTGCAGGCGCTGCGCGCCGACAACGCGAAGGGCGAGCTGTACCTGACCGATCTGGTCGCGCACGCGTACCAGCGCGGCGGCGCGACCGCGATCGACGCGCCGTTCGCCGAGGTGTCGGGCATCAACGATCGGGTCGATCTCGCGGCGGTCGAGGCCGCGGCCCGCCGCCGGATCAACGAGGCGTGGATGCGCGCTGGCGTGACGATGGTCGACCCGCGCACGACGTACGTCGATGCCGACGTCGGCCCGCTCGGCAAGGACGTGTGGCTCGGCCCCGGAGTCGCGCTGCGCGGCAAGACGCGGCTGGCCGATCGCGTGCGCGTCGATTGCGGCTCCGTGCTCGCCGACACGCAGGTCGCCGCCGACACGTACATCAAGCCGCATTCGGTGCTGACCGAGGCCGTGGTCGGCGAGCGCGTCGAGGTCGGCCCGTTCAGCCACTGCCGTCCCGGCACCCGCATCGACGAGGACGCGCGCATCGGCAACTTCGTCGAGACCAAGAAGACCCACGTGATGGCGGGCGCGAAGGCGAACCACCTCGCGTACCTCGGCGACGCGTCGATCGGCCAGAAGTCGAACATCGGCGCCGGCACGATCACGTGCAACTACGACGGCGTGCACAAGCACCGCACGACGATCGAGGCCGAGGCGTTCATCGGCTCCGACAGCCAGCTCGTCGCGCCGGTCACGGTCGGCCGCGGCGCGTACGTCGGCTCGGGCACGACGGTGACGCGCGACGTGCCGCGCGGCGCGCTCGCGCTCAGCCGCGTGAAGCAGGTGAACAAGGAAGGCTGGGCGGATGCGTTTCGCGAGGTGCAGGCGAAGCGGAAGAAGGCCGGCGAGGGCGAGCATTAGGGCTTCGGGCTGCCGGCTCTGGGCCGTGGCCAGAGCCGGCGCCGCGATCGTCGCGATCGCGAGCTGCAAGGCGAAGCATCCGGCATACGAGGACGCGGCGCCTCCCAAGCCGAGCGATGCCGCCGCGCCGTGGCCCGAGCTCGCGGGCTTTCCCCGCGTGCAGCCGGTGCGGGTCGTGCCGTTGCCGGTGCAGGTGAAGACGCCGCGGTTCGACGTCGGCGGGCCGGTCGTCGTCGGCGACGTCGCGGTCGTGTCGTCGTCGCAGTTCGGGTTTCTCGCGATCGATTACCACCGCGGCCAGCTCGCGTGGAGCAAGCCCGCCGGGCTGCACGTCGCGCCGCCGCTCTCGCGTGGCAGCGACGTCGTCTTGATCGGCGACTGCATCACGCCGCCCGACGTGCCCGACGGCGAGCGCCTGCTCGGCTGCCTGCGCGTCGTGACGCCGACCGGCGCCGATCAAGGTTACGTCGCGATCCACGGCCGCGATCTCGAGGCATTCGCGACCGCGGCCGGCCCGCAGGCGACGTGGTCGTCCGGCGACCGGACCGTGACGTGGCGGCGCGGCGACCAGGCAGTCGCGATCGATGTCGTCACCGGCGTCGCGACGCCCGCTCCGGCGGCCGACCCGCCGCTCGTCATCCATTACAAGGATCGCACGTGGCAGATCGCGCGCACCGAAGACGGCGAGATCGCCGCGACCGAGAAGGGCAAGCCCGCCTGGAGCACCAGGCGCCCGTACACCGCGCTGATCGGCGCCGTCCACCTGCCCGACCAGGTGCCGACCGTACGCGTCGCCCGCGCCGGCGCGTTCGCGGGCCATCCCGAGGTGATGATCTTCGATCTCGACGCGACCGGCTCGATGAACGGCTCGGTCGCGCTCCCGGTGCCCGGCATCCAGCTGTGGTCGCACGCGATCGACTCGGTCGGCGATACCGCGCTCGCGATCCGGCTCGACGCCTCGCTCGAGCGCGACTTCATCGTCGGCTACGCCGCGAACGCGCTCATCATGTGGGTCTACGAGCTGCCGCACCAGCCGCGCGCCGACCCGGTCGGGCTCGCGATCGCGCCCGACGCTGTCATCGCGTTTCACGACGGCGATACGTTGACGATCCTGCCCGAGCTGTCGGCACCTCCTACGGCGCCGGGCGCGGTTCGGGTGCCGTCGGAAAACGCGACACCGTAACTGGCCGAAGATCCTCGCGGCGACGTCGGCACGGCGGCTGCTCTAGGGACCGCCATGACCAAACTACAGAGCCTACTCACTTCCACCTGCGCGCTGTCTCTGATCACCGCCGCCGGCTGCGTCAAGCAGGACAGCCCGCCCGAGGCGATCGGCAAGGCGATCCCCACGAGCGATCAGGTCAGCATCAACCTCCCCGACTCGTCGGTGCGCACGGTCGGCCAGCTCGCGACGTTCTACGTCGAGACGCGCGGCGTGACCGAGATGTTCAACGGCGGCGCCGCCACCGTGCTCGTCTTGATCCACACGATCGTCGAGCAGCCCGCGACGAGCGTGAACGGCAACGTCTACACGTGGGGTCCCGGTTCGGGCAACGCGCTCGACCCGGCGAACTACAAGCTCGACGTGACCGCGAATACCGACGGCACGTACGACTACGTGCTGTCGGGCGCCGCGAAGTCGGATCCGACGCAGCACTTCCTCGCGCTCATCACCGGCCACGCCGACCCGCGCGCGGGTGAAGACATGGGCAGCGGCAACTTCCTGCTCGACTTCGACGCGGCGCGCACGGTCGACCCGATCGACAACGCGAACAACAAGGGTCAGGTCACGGCCGACTACGACCTCGCGACCAAGCACCTCGATCTCATGATCGCGACGACCGACGCGAACAGCCAGCCGGTGTCGCTCGGCTACTCGTACGACCAGGCCGCCGACGGCGGCGGCGACATGACGCTCGAGCTGATCGCGAACGTCGGCGGCACGCCGGCCGAGGAGAACCTGACGTTGCGCTCGCGCTGGCTCTCGACCGGCGCCGGCCGCGGCGACGCGCGCATCGCGGGCGGCGACCTCGGATCGCAGCAGGCGATCGCGTCGGAGTGCTGGAGCTCGACGTTCCTGCGCGTGTTCTACACCGACAACGTCAACTTCAACCCGACCGAGGGTGACCCGTCGCAGTGCGCGTTCTCGGACGTCGACCTCCCGCCGCAGCCGTAACTCCAACTGAAGCAGGGTCTGCATTGACCTCCGACGACGGGCCGCGGTAGACCTCGTCGTCGGAGGATTACGTTTTTATGGCCAGCATGCCGAAAGATGCGCAGGACCTGTTCGACAACCTCGTACCGGAGGGGTTGAAGCAGTTCCCCGACAAGGCGCGCGAGCTCAACGCGATCTACTGCTTCAAGATCACCGGCGACGGTGGCGGCGAGTGGACGGTCGACTGCACCGCGAACCCGCCGTCCTGCGTCAAGGGCGACTCGGGCAAGGCGCAGTGCACGATCGAGGTCGCGAGCGATGACTTCAAGTCGATGCTGTCGGATCCCAACGCCGGCATGCAGCTCTACTTCCAGGGCAAGCTGCGCGTGTCGGGCGATCCGATGCTCGCGATGAAGCTGCAGCAGCTGTTCGAAATCGCGCGCCCGAAGTGACGGCCGCGCCCGGCCCGCTCGCCGACGCGCTGTCCGGGATTCGCATCCTGGACCTGTCGCGGCTCTTGCCCGGGCCGTTCCTGACGATGGTCCTCGCCGACCTCGGCGCGGACGTCATCAAGATCGAGGACCCGCACGTCGGCGATTACGTGCGGTCGTTTCCGCCGGCCAAAGGCGGCGTGTCGGGGCGCTACCTCGCGATCAACCGCGGCAAGCGCTCGCTCGCGCTCGATCTCAAGGCGCCCGCGGGGCGCGACGCGCTGCTGCGCATGGCCGCGCGGGCCGATGTCGTCGTCGAGAGCTTCCGGCCCGGCGTGATGGCCAAGCTCGGCGTCGGCTACGACGCGCTCGCCGCGGCCAACCCGAAGATCATCGTGTGCTCGATCAGCGGCTACGGCGCGACCGGGCCGTACGCGACGCGCGCCGGCCACGACCTCAACTACATCGCCGTCGCGGGCGTGCTCGCGATGACCGGACCGGCCGGCGGCGCGCCACAGCTGCCGGGCGTGCAGATCGCGGACCTCGCGGGCGGCGCGCTGTGGAGTGCGACCGCGATCCTGGCCGCGCTCGTCGGCCGCGACCGCACGGGGCGCGGCGCGCATCTCGACATCGCGATGGCCGAGGGCGCGATGACGCTGCTCGCCGCCGAGCTCGGCAACCTCGACTGCGGCGCGCATCCGACGCGCGGCACCGAGACGCTCAACGGCGGCCTCGCGTGCTACGGCGTCTACCGCACGAAGGACGATCGCTACCTCGCGGTCGGCGGGCTCGAGCCGAAGTTCTGGATCGCGATGAACCAGGCGATCGGCCGCGCGCCGAATGTCGCCGAGCTCGTCGGCGATGCCGCGCAGCAGGCGAAGGTGCGCGCCGAGCTCGCGCAGATCTTCGCGTCGCGCACCGCGGCCGAGTGGCACGCCGTGCTCGGCGAGGCCGAGGTGTGCGTCGAGCTCGTGACCGAGCTCGACGAGCTGGCCGCGCACCCGCAGCATCGCGCGCGCGAGGTGTTCTTCGAGCTCGACGCCGGCGCCGGCATCGGCAAGATCGCGCAGCTGCGCACGCCGATCGGTCAGCCGCGCGATCCGCGCCCGCCGCCGCGCCACGGCGAGCACACGCGCGAGGTGCTCGCCGAGTACGGCTTCTCGGCCGACGAGATCGCTACACTCGCGTCCCGGTGATCTGCCGCGCGCGCAGCGCGGTCGCGAGCGCGAGCGCGAGCGCCGCGAGTGCCGCACACGCGAACACCGCGCGCGCGTGCGGAAACAGCGCGAGCACGCCGCCCATGCCGCGCGCCATCACGACGGTCGCGTACGGCTTGCCGTCGAAGTCGACCAGCGGGCGCGCCTGCACCTGATACGCCTTGCCCGCGATCGTGACGTCGCCGACATCGCCGTTCGGAGGCGCCGCCGCGGCGAGCTCGGCGGGCACGTCGCCGACGGCGCGACCGTCGGGCGCGACCAGGCCGAGCTCGGTCTCGTCGAGCCGGATGCCGGCGAGCACGTCCTTGCCGTCGATGAACTGCAGGAACGCGCCGCCGCGCTCGCCGCCGTGGACGAGCGAGCGCGCGAACATCACGGCGAGGCCCTGCGGCGGATGCGCGCCGAACAGGTGCGCGGCGGCGAACGCCGGATCGTCGTACGCGACGATCGCGAGCATCTCGGGGCGCTCGCCGTCGAGCGCGCGCTTGACCGCGGGCATCGCGTCGAGCTGGGTCTTCCACTCGGTCGGCGCCGCGCTCGTGTACATGAGCCGGCCCTTGTAATCGACGATCGCGAGCTCGCTCGGTTGATCCTCGAGCTCGCGCATCGCGCGCCAGTCGGTCGCGAACAGCGTGTCGCGCACCTGCTCGAGGTCGGCCGCATCCTGCTCGGGCGTCGCGAGCCCGAAGTCGGCCTGATCGTGATGAGCCGTCATCGTGCGCAGCGCGTCGTTCTCGCGCACGAGGTTCGACGCCGCCTTGAACTCGTGCGCCTGCAACAGACCGGCGCGCTCGATCTGCTTGCCGGTCGCCGCGAACGACTGCCGGATCTGGCTCTCGACGCGGCCGCGCACGACCAGGTCCGAGATCAAGCCGAGCACGAGCGCGGCGGCGATCGCCGCCGATGCGATCGCGACGCGCCGCCACGGCCGCGCGCGATCGCGCCCGAGCTGGGCGAGCAAGTGATCCATCGACGGGAAGCGATCGCCGGGCTCGGCTGACATGCCGCGCAGGAGGATCGCGCGCAGCTCGCGGGACACGCGCGTGCCGGCCGGCGCCGGGCGGATCTTGCCGGCGCACACTTCGTCGGCGAGCTGCGCGAACGACTTGGCCTCGAACGGGCGCTCGCCATACAGCGCCTCGTACAGCGCGACGCAGAAGTTGAACTGATCCGTGCGCGAATCGACGTTGCCGCCGGTGAACTGCTCGGGCGCCATGTACGCCGGCGTGCCGAGCACCGAGCCCGATGTCGTGAGGTTGACGTCGCTGATCTCGCGCGCCGCGCTCGCCGTGACGTTGTCGACCGCGCGCGCGGCGGCGAGCCCGAAGTCGGTGACGCGCGCGCGGCCGTCCTCGCCGACGAGCACGTTGTCGGGCTTGAAGTCGCGGTGGATGATGCCGCGCGCGTGCGCCGCCGCGAGCCCGCGGCCGGCCGCGATGTACTGCGCGACGACCTCGGGGATCGTGTGCCGCGGAGTGCGGTTCTGCCACGCGCGCAAGCTCTCGCCGCGCACCAGCTCCATCGCGATGTACGGCGCGCCGTCGGTCACGCCGACGTCGTACACGCCGACGACGTTGGGGTGGTTCACGCGCGCCATCGACTGCGCTTCGCGCAGCAGGCGATCGGTCTGCGACGCGTCGGGCCGGCGCAGCAGCTTGACCGCGAGCTTGCGCTTGAGCTCGGGATCCTCGGCGATCCACACCACGCCCATCGCGCCCGCGCCGAGCTTCTCGAGCAGCTCGTAGCGGCCGAAGAGCCGGCCCGAAACCGGGCGCGCCGTGATGACCCGACCGGTGCCGGTGCGTACCGCGCTGGGATCATCCGGCGCGAGCGTCTCGGATAGCGCGTCGTCGGTCATCGCGCGCCCCGGCGTGCTCGCGACCGTCTCGGTCAGCGCGATCTCGTTCGCCGACGGCGCCCGATGCCCGCGCAGCGTGTCGCGTGCCGTGACGTTGACGAGCTGCCGGCAGTCCTCGCAGATGTCGAGATGACCGAGCACGTTCCCGCGCTCGGCCGAATCGAGCGCCCCCGACATCAGGTCCTGGACCGCGTTGGCATCGAGACAGTCCACGGTGGAATGCCCATTGTGACATGAGACAATGCCTCGCGATGGCCGACGACCGGCTCGAGGCGCTGCAACGTGCGAGTGGACTGTCCGCTCCGTCGCCGGCCGCGGCGCTGGCCGCGTGGGATTCACTGGTGCATGCGGCCCGCGAGGCATGGCCGGGCGTGCGCTTCGACGAGGCCACGCTCGCGCCGCTCGTCGGCGAGCGCATCGCGGGCACCGATCTCGCGGTCGCGCTCGCCGCGGCGCCGGCCGCCGACGTCGCGCTCGCGGCGGCCTGCATCGCGCAGGAGCCGGGTGCGCACGCCGCGTTCGACGCGGTGCTCGCCGAGGTCGACGCCGCGGGCTCGGCGACGCGCGCGACCAAGGATCTCGTCGACGAGGTCAAGCAGCTCTTGCGCGTGCAGCTGCTCGTCGCGAAGGACGGCAAGCCGCCGGGCATCGCCGGCTATCGCGGCCGCGGCCCGCTGCGCGGCTGGGTACGGATCACCGCGGTGCGCGAGCTCTTGCGCCACAAGAAGAAGCGCGACCGCGAGCTGCCGCTCGCGACGAGCCTCGACGCGCTGCTCGCGAGCGGGATCGATCCCGGCCTCGAGGCGCTCAAGGCCGAGTACCGCAGCGAGTTCGCGATCGCGCTGCGCGAGGCGATCGAGACGCTGTCGGCCGAGGACCGCACGCTGCTGCGCCAGCAGATCGTCGACTCGCTGTCGATCGACGAGGTCGGCGCCGCGTACGGCGTGCATCGCGCGACCGCCGCGCGCTGGCTCAATCGCGCGCGCGCCGCGCTCGTCGCCGCGACGCACGAGCGGCTCGCGGCGCGGCTCGCGCTGCCGGTCGGCGAGATCGAGAGCGTGATCCGGCTCGTGCAAAGCCGGCTCGACGCGAGCGTCGTGCGCTACCTGCGCGACTCGCAGTAGCAGCGACGGCTCGCCTAGTGATAGTTGCCGCCGCCGTCGTGATACTTCTCGCCGTACTTGTTCAGGTGCTCGGGCTCGGCGCCGCGCGATAGCGCGAGCGAGACCTCGGCGTCCTTGCCGGCCTCGACGACGATCGGCGCGCTCGCCGGCTTCTCGGCGCGCCGCGTGTACGCGAACACCTGCCACTTGCCGGGCGGCACGCCGTCGAGCACGAACTTGCCGTCGGCGCCGACGCGCACGTGGTGGCGGTTCGGCAGCACGAGGATGGTCGCGGCCATCTCGGGATGGATGTTGCAGTAGACGTCGACGACGCCCGGCTTCGGAAAGTCCTTCGTCTTCGAGTCGCCCTTGCGGAACGATCCGAGATCGAACGGGCGCGCCGCCGATTGCGAGAACACGTTGTGCAGGAACGGATCGGTGTTCGGAAACGTGACGCTCTCGCCGACCGTGATCGCGACGAGCTCGGGCACGAACCTGCGATCCTTCTGCGCGATCCGCGCGCCCTCGCCGCTCGCTCCGCCCGGCTCGGCCGGCCCGCCGACGACGTAGACGATCACGTCGGCGCCCGCCGCGGCCTTGCCGCTCGACTCGGTGACCGCGACCTTGCCGACCACGCGGCCGGTGTCGCCCGGCCCCGCGTGCGCGACACCGGCGCCGAGCGCGAACGCCGCGGCGGCTAGAACGCGATACCCCATTGCACTCTCGGCGCGTCGGATATGCGGATCCCGATGCCGTACGCAGCCGACAGCCACGTCCGCCCGTGCGACCACGCGATGTTCGGGCCGAAAATCATCCAGTTGCTCGACGACTGATCGTCGAACGAGAGCTCGGCGTGGATCTCGGCGCCGAAGCGCAGGTCCCCGATCGCGCGGATGCTGAACCCCGCGCCGGGGTGAAACTCGAAGTGCGAGCTCTTGAGATCGACGATGTCGGCGTAGCCGCCGAGATCGACGAGCACGTGGACGCGATCCATCTCGTACGACATCACGAAGTCGACCTGCGGATTCCAGGTGTCGCGGTCGATGATGTCGCGAAACACCGCGACGCGCACGAGCGGCACGAAGCCGGGCGCGTCGACCGGATCCGACGAGACGAACCGGTAGCGCAGCTCGGCGCCGAAATTATCGAGCCCGTTGCGCGGCCTCTTATCGTTCGCCACGCTCCACGCCATCTCGACCGGCAGCGCGAGCTCGAGCTGATCGGTGATGCCGATCAGCGGCGAGGTCCACCACCGGGTCTCCTTGGCGTTGTCCGGATGCTGCTCGTTCGTCTCTTGCAGCCACGACGCCCACTCGGCGCCGCGCTCCGGAAGCACCTCGGTGCCGTACAGCCAGCCGTAATAGTCGCGGCCGGCATGCGCGACCGCGGGAACGACGAGCAAGGCTACGACCAGGAGTCCACGCACGCCCCGACCTTATCGCGAATGGCCAGCGCGCTGGTATGGTCGCGCCATGATCGATCACATCGGGATCCAGGTGAGCGACCTGGAACGCAGCATCTCGTTTTACACGAAGGCACTCGCTCCGCTCGGTTACGAGCTCGTGATGAAGTGGGAGCTATTCGCCGGGTTCGGCATCGCCGGCAAGCCGGACTTCTGGATCGACGGCCGCAACGGCCCGAAGGACAAGATCCACGTCGCGTTTCGCGCACCCGGCCGCGCGAAGGTGCGCGAGTTCTACACCGCGGCGCTCGCCGCCGGCGGCAAGGACAACGGCGCGCCTGGCCCGCGCCCGCATTACCACGAGCACTACTACGGCGCGTTCGTCCACGACCCCGACGGCCACAACGTCGAGGCCGTGTGTCACGAGCCATTCCTCGGCTAGCCAGCCGCTCTCATCATTCGTCACATCTCGAGTCTCGAGCTCGCGCCCGGAACATCCCGCACGCCGATCGTGCCGGCGCGCCGCCAGCCGTGCGCGAGCAACCACGAGCGCGGGCGCCGCACGCGCAGCGGCTCGTAGCTCGGCGGCGGCTGCCAC
>DATJXL010000247.1:0-16208 GCA_035500135.1 Kofleriaceae bacterium | reverse complement strand
CAGCACGGGCTCTCGGCGAACGACAAGGACATCGCGCGCTGGGTCAACGCCGAGCTGACGCTGTTGCCCGGCGCGCAGGCCGCGGTCGGCGCCGCGAGTGCACCGGTCTAGAAACCGCGGCCGACCGAGACGCCGCCGCCGGCGGATTGCGCGTAGGCCGCCAATTGCCGGTACTCGGCGCGCGCGGCGCGGTCGTCGTGATCGTAGATCATCGCGCGCCGGTCGTCGCTCGAGACCGGGTCGAGGTGCGACGCGAAATACGTCGCGACGAGCGCGGAGATCGCACCGGCGCTCGCGGCTGACACTGCCGCGAGATCGTAGTCGGGCGTGTGGCCGAGCCGGAGCAAGAGCGCGCTGCCGAGCCCAGCAACCGTTCCGAGCGCGGCCCAGACGCGGGCGTTGCGAGCGCGAGCGCCGCAAGGAGCGATGGAACGCGGAGCGCCATCCCGACGACGGTAGCCGCGTGTGCGCCGTGCGCGCGTGAAGAACCGGTTAGAACCGCAACAGCGCGGCGACGCCGGTCTGATGCGGCGCGATCACCGGCGCGACCGACAGCGTCTCCTCGTGATGACTGCCGCGCACGACCAAGATCGCGGCGCCCGCCGCGCAGCCAGCGGCGAGCGCGAACGACGTCCACGACAGGTACTCGTAGCGATGGCCCTCGTCGATCAGATCGTGATAGCGGCTCGCGGTCGCGGCGTCGTACGTCGGCACGATGTTGTTCGTGCCGGCGTACAGGTCCTTGACATCCTGCTCCGAGGAGCTCGCGCTGTACGCGAGCACGATGCCCGCCGTGATGAACGCGAGCGAGCCGCCGGCGAGGAGCCAGCCGGTGGTCGTCATGCCGCTCGCGGGAGGTGGCGCGGGAGCAGGAGTCGGGCCCGGACTCGGACTCGGACTCGGACTCGGACTCGGAGAAACCGAGACATCCGGCGTTGGAGTGGGAATCGGAGCTGGAGTCGGAGTCGGCGTCGGCTCGGGCGGTGGCTTCTGGTTCTGCGTGCTCCACGTTCCGACCTTGCCACCGCACACCCGGATTCGCTCCTGCGTGATCTGCGCGAACTTCGGCTCGGGATGCGCTTCCTTCAGATATCGCCCGAAGTAGATGAGCGCGACGTCGCAGCGGCCGGCCCTCTCGTTCGCCATCGCGATCTTGAAGAACAGGACCGGATCCTTCGTGATCTCGTACGCGGCACCGAAGTCGCGGGCGGCGTCGGCGAACTGCCCGGCGTTCATCTCCGCGTTGGCCTGGCTGTACAGCGTCTTCGCGCGGGCCATGTCGGGGGCCTGCGCGTGGGCCGTGGTGCAGATCGCCAGCACGACCGCGCTGCACATCACCGTGGCACGCATGCATCCAGCGTACACCCGATCTCCTCGTTTCGCGCTATACCGCAGCTCCGCATGGCCAAGATCGATCTGGTCCGAAACCTCGGCGTGGTCGCCCACATCGACGCGGGCAAGACCACGGTCTCCGAGCGCTTCCTCTATCACTCGGGTCGCATCCACAAGGTCGGCGACATCGACGACGGCGACACCGCGATGGACTGGATGGAGCAGGAGCGCGAGCGCGGCATCACGATCACCGCGGCCGCGACGACGTTCGAGTGGAAGAAGCACGAGATCCACCTGATCGACACGCCGGGCCACGTCGACTTCACGATCGAGGTCGAGCGCTCGCTGCGCGTGCTCGACGGCGCGGTCGTCGTGTTCTGCGGCGTCGCCGGCGTGCAGCCGCAGTCCGAGACCGTCTGGCACCAGGCCGACAAGTTCCACGTCCCGCGCATCGCGTTCGTCAACAAGCTCGATCGCATCGGCGCGTCGTTCCCGGCGGTCGTCGCCGACATCCGCGAGCGCCTCGGTGCGAACGCGGTGCCGCTCCAGCTGCCGATCGGCAGCGAGGACGAGTTCTCCGGCTGCATCGATCTCGTCGCGATGAAGGCGCTGATGTTCTCGGGCGAGGTCACCGAGGTGCCCGAGGTCGCCGAGATTCCGGCCGACCTCGCCGCGCAGGCGGCCGACGCGCGCGAGCAGATGATCCAGGCACTCGCCGATCTCGACGACGGCATCGCGGTGAAGTACCTGGAGGGCCAAACGATCGAAGACGCCGAGCTCAAGGCGGCGATCCGCAAGGCGACGATCGCGGTGAAGATGATCCCGGTGCTGGCCGGCACCGCGCTGCGCAACAAGGGCATCCACCCGCTGCTCGATGCGGTGATCGATTACCTGCCGTCGCCGGCGGACCTGCCGCCGGTCACCGGCGTCGATCCGCGAGCGATCTTCGGCGGCGCAAGCGCCGCCGGTGGCGCCGAGAAGCTGCAGCGCGCGCCCAAGAACAGCGAGCCGTTCTCGGCGCTGGCGTTCAAGATCGCGATGGACGAAGGCCGCAAGGTGGTGTTCCTGCGCATCTTCAGCGGCATGGTCGAGCCCGGGTTCGAGCTCCTGAACGTGCGCACGAACAAGAAGGAGAAGGTCGCGCGCCTGTTCCACATCCACGCGAACAAGCGCGAGCGCCTCGACAAGGCGGTCGCCGGCGAGATCGTCGCCGCCGCCGGGCTCAAGGACGCGACCACCGGCGACACGCTGTGCGATCCGAAGGCGCCGATCCTGCTCGAGCGCATCGACACCTACGAGCCCGTGATCTCGGAGGCGATCGAGGCCGAGAACGCGGCGGCGAAGGAGCGGCTCGACTTCGCGCTCGGCAAGATGGTCGAGGAGGACCCGACGTTCCGGGTCAAGGAAGACCCCGACACCGGCCAGACGATCATCTCGGGCATGGGCGAGCTCCACCTCGAGATCATCGTCGAGCGCATGAAGCGCGAGTACGGCGTGCACGCGCGCGCCGGCAAGCCGCAGGTCGTGTATCGCGAGACCGTGCTGGCCGAGGGCGAGGGCCACGCCACGTTCGAGCGCGACCTCAAGGAGCAGGCGATCTACGGCGCCGCGACGTGCAAGGTGCGCGGCCGGCCGCGCGGCGCGGGCATGGAGTTCGCGCGCGCGCTGCCGGCGGGCGTGCTGCTGTCCGATGTCGTCGTGCAAGCCGCGATGCAGGGCCTGCGCGACGCCGCGTCGAGCGGCCCCGACGGTTATCCGCTCGAGGACGTCGAGGTGACGCTCACGGCGGTGCAGATCCGCGACGGCGCGAACGGCGAGATCGGGGCGCGCGCGGCCGCCGCCGAAGCGTTCCGCCGCGCGGTCGCGAGCGCGCACCCGGTGCGGCTCGAGCCGATCATGGCGATCGAGGTCACGGTCGACGAGGAGCACCTCGGCGCGGTCATCGGCGACATCCAGCAGCGGCGCGGCCACGTCCAGGACATCGGCACGCGCGGCGTCAAGCGCATCGTCGCGGCGCTCGTCCCGCTGCGCAACATGTTCGGCTACTCGACCGATTTACGCAGCGCGACCAAGGCCGCCGCGACGTTCTCGATGCAGTTCCACGCCTACGACACGCTGCAGACGGCGTAACGGATCACTTCGCGCAGTTCCACATGCCGTCGTTCATCCAGCTTCCGGATCCCGACCCGGCGGCGGTGTCGGGGATGTTGCACGTGAACGGAAATACCTCCGGGCCGGCGGTGCACGCGTTGGGCGCAGTCGGCTGCAAGCTGATCTCGAGCGGTACGACCATGTACAGAGTGGAGCTGATCGCGACCACGACATAGACCGGATCGAAGGTCACGTTCGAGACGCTGTACTCGATCGAGCCGATCCAGTTCAGATCGAGCACGCAAGGGCCGCTCATGTCTTGGCTGGCACCGACCATGATCCCCGAGGACGTCACGCCCGGCGTCTCGGTCTTCAAGGGGATGGGGCTCGTCGCGGTGAGGTTCGACGGAGTGGGAGACGAGGTGAGCCCGAGGATGGTGCACGGGTGCGACGGCGGCAGCACCAGCGAGTAGGGGTTGTTGGGGCTACCAACGCACGGGCTCGTCGCGTTGCCGGCCACGGCGGTGGTCTGCCCCACGAGCATGCACTGGAGCGCCAGCGAGGGTTGCGGTGGCGGATCCACGCACTCCGTGACCCCGCCTTCACACGTGCACATCCCGTCGGGATAGCAAACCGTCTCCATGTCGCTGACGGTCGGCGGATCGCAGGTCGAGGAAGCCGATCCGTCGGAGCATGTGATGGTTCCGTGCTGGCACGCTTCGTTGGAGGTGGTGTTGACGGTGCGCACGCACCAGCCCGCGTTGGACACGGCCGCCGCGCGGAGGTACCAGAGCGGATCGCACTCGGTCGGGTCGGCCGGACGGCCTTCCTCGGCGTTCCTCAGCCCGTCGCAGTCGCGGTCTTGCCGCGGGACGTAGAACGCGGACGGTGGGCCGTCGACGTGCAAGCACGACGGGTCGTCGGCGATCGTCGTCCCCGGCTCCCGCCAAGCGAACAGACCCGCAAACCGGCCGAGCGGCGCGTTCCACAGCAACGGCCCGTTCGCCGGAATCGTGACGTCGTCCAGCTCGGCGAACGTCTGCGTGGGCTGGTCGCTGGCGTCGAGCCCGAGCACGAACACGTGCGAGATCTTGGTCGGCGTGCTGGCGTCGATCTCGAAGTGCGTTTGTCCCGAATCACCGACGATGCGTGTGTCGGAGTCCAGGAAGGTCACGACGCCCGGCGTCGACGCGGTTGCGTTCGGCATGCCGATGCCGGAGCACCCGGAGCCGCATGTTTCGTCCGATGCCACCAGTAGCTCGGCGTGGTCGGCGCCATCGAGCCGGACGTCGATCGACAGCCCCTTGCCCGGCTTGCTGCAGGCCATCAGCACGAGCGCGATGCAGCCCCATCTCGACGTCATCACGTCCAGGTTATCACTGCCCGCAGGTCCAGATGCCGTCCGCTCGCGGACTCGCCAGGGGGTCTCCGATCAGCGTGCAGCTCACAGGTCCAGTGGCACCACAGCCGACGATATCGGTGGGCGTGAGCGAGACCTGGAGCGGGATGACCAGCGTGGAGTTGCTGCCGACCGCGACTCCGAACACGAGATCGAACGGGATCGGCAGCGGAGTCGAGGAGTCGTAGGTGACGCTCCCTTGCCACGACACCGCGATCTGGCAGTAACCGTTGGAGGACGAGTACGAGTCGATCGTGAACATCGTGCCACTCGCCACACTCACGTTCGGGACCTGCGTGGTCAAGCTGAACGCGCTCTGCGGGCTCAGGCCCGTCGGGCTCGGATCCGTCACGACCCCGACCGATGCGCAGGGGAACGGCAGATAGAAGGCGACCGAGGTGTCAGCGCATTCCGCCGCGTGCACCGTGGCGCCCGTCGTGGTCGCCAGGCCGTACAGCATGCACTGCAGCTCCAGCGATCCCATCGGCGGCGGATCGACGCACGTGCTCACGCCGCCGTCGCACTCGCACACGTTGCCGGTGCACGGGCACATCGCATCGGGGTAGCAGATCGTGGCATCGAGCGGCGTGCACGCGGTTCCGTTTCCGTCGGAGCAGGTCCGCGTGCCCGCCTCGCACGCCATCGTGGCAGCGCTGCCGCTGCCCGTCATCTGCTCGCTCCAGCAGGCCTCGGTCGTGACGGTCTTGCGCAGGTACCAGAACGCGTCGCACTCGCCCGGATCGCCGTCCTTCAACCCATCGCAGTCGTGATCCTGGACCGGCACGTAGAAGGCGGAATCCCGATCGCCGTCGTCCTGGGCGTGCAGGCAAGACGGGTCGTCGGGCAGCGCGTTCGTCGGCTCGCGCCACGCGGTCAGGTTCGACATGCGTGCGAGCTTCGGCTTCCATTCGAGCGGGCCGTTCGCGGGGATCGTGACGTCGCGCAGCTCGGCGAACTCGCCGTTCGGGTTGTCGTCGATGTCGAAGCCGATCACGAACAGCCGCGAGATCGGGTTCGGCGTGCCTGCCTCGAGCTCGAAGTGCGCATGACCGTCGACGCTCGGCGCCATCAGCCGCGTGTTCGAATCCAGGTCGATCACGACGCCCGGAGTGGCGGCCATCGGCGACATGCCATCCTGCGGCATGCCGATACCCGGGCACGCGGAGCCGCACGCGTCGGAACCGGATCCGACGAGCAACTCGGCGTGATCGGCGCCATCGAGCCAGACATCGATCGAGAGACCGGTGCCGGGCTTGGCGCATGCAACCAGCACGATCGCGATCGCCCCCCAGCTCGACCTCATCACGACCAGGCTATCACTCATCGATCGAGATATCGAAGTGCGTTGCGCACGGTGTGAAAACTCGCCCATCGATCCGCGCACCTCGACGATTTGCGAATGGCTTCTCGTTCGCGCGCGCTTCGCCCGGCGGCGCAGCTCCCCCTCGCATCGCCCGTCGTGAAATGGGTCGGCGGCAAGACCAAGCTCCTCGACGAGCTCCTCGGCCGCGTGCCGAATTTTCCCGGCCGTTACTTCGAGCCGTTCGCCGGCGGCGCGGCGCTGTTCTTCCGGCTGCGGCCGCGCCAGGCCGTGCTCGCCGACTGCAACGCCGATCTGATCGGGCTCTACCGCGCGCTCGCTCGCGACGTCGAGGCCGTCATCCGCCGGCTCGACCAGCACCGTGCGGCACACGCCGAGCGCCACTACTACGAGATGCGCGCGCGCTGGAACGATCGCGACGTCGCTTGGCCGGCGGCCGAGCGCGCCGCGGCGTTCATCTACTTGAACAAGACCTGCTTCAACGGCCTCTGGCGCGTGAACCGCGCGGGCGACTTCAACGTGCCGATCGGGCGCTACACCGATCCGCCGATCTGCGTGCCCGACGCGCTGCGCGCCGCGGCCGAGGTCCTGGCGCGCGCGAAGCTGCGCTGCGCCGATTACCGCATGGCGGTCGCCGACGCGCGCGCCGGCGACTTCGTCTACTTCGATCCGCCGTACGACCCGGTCGCGCCGACCGCGAACTTCACGAGCTACACCGCGGGCGCGTTCGGCCCCGACGATCAACGCGAGCTCGCGGCCACGGCGCGCGAGCTGGTCGCGCGCGGCTGCCGCGTGATGCTGTCGAACAGCGACACGCCGTTCATCCGCTCGCTCTACCGCGGCGACTTCCGCATCGAGCGCGTGAAGTGCCCGCGCGCGATCAACTCGAACGCCGCCAAGCGCGGCGACGTCGACGAGCTCGTCATCACGGCCTGAGAAGAGAAGCGTTACCGCCAAGGCGCCTGAAGACGCCAAGGCTCCAGCAGAACTGGATCGGGCTTGATCCACTTCTTCTGGCGTCTTGGCGTCTTCAGGCGCCTTGGCGGTAACTCTGCTCAGTTCAACGTATTCGCGGCCGCGTACTGCTGCGTGCTCGGGTCGTAGTCGAGCAACGTGCCGGTCGCGCCCGACGCTCGGGCGATGCGGACGATCTCTTCGCGGTTGCCGCGCACGACCATGCGCGGCTGCGCGCCGTCGAGCTCCTGGGCAACCACGAACTGGCGCGCCTTCGCCACGTTCTTGAACAGCAGCAGGTAGTTCTGGTCGTCACCGGCGCGCGCCATCACCGGATCGTTCTCGACCAGGAGGACCCACATGCCGTCAAGTGCTGCCATTCGCGCGGCGCATATGTGCGCGGTTTTCGCCGCCAAGTCAAGCACGGTGTAACCGACGCCGGTGAAATGCCGTATGGTCCAGGCGATGGCGCGCGTGCACCTGCCGGTCGTGACGGCCCAGCCTGCGGCGCGCGCGTCGGGAGATCCGCTGCTGGATCCGTTCGCGCGGAGGATTCGCTACCTGCGCGTGTCGGTCACGGATCGCTGCAACTACCGCTGCACCTACTGCATGCCGGAGGCGCTCGAGGACCGCATGCAGTTCCAGCCGCGCGCGGCGCTGCTGACGTTCGAGGAGCTCGAGCGCATCGTCCGCGTGTTCGCGCGGCTCGGCGTGCGCAAGGTGCGGCTGACCGGCGGCGAGCCGACCGTGCGCAACGGGATCGTCGAGCTCGTGCAGCGGCTCGCGAGCGTCCCGGGCATCGAGCAGCTCGCGATGACGACGAACGGCCACCTGCTCGCCGAGCTCGCCGCGCCGCTCGCCGCGGCCGGCCTGGCCGCGGTCAACGTCTCGCTCGATACGCTCGACGCCGATCGCTTCCGTGCGATCACCGGCCGCGGCGATCTCGCGCGCGTGCTCGCGGGCCTCGACGCGGCGCGCGCCGCCGGCCTGCGCGTCGCGACCAACGCGGTCGCGCTTGCCGGCCTCAACGACGACGAGCTCGTCGCGCTGTGCGAAGCCGCGTGGCGCCGGGGCGCGGTGCCACGCTTCATCGAGCACATGCCGATGTCCGACGGTGCGCTGTTCGAGCCCGCGCGCGGGGTCTCGGCCGCGACGATCCGCCACGCGATCGAGCGCGAGCTCGGCCCGCTCGTTCCCGACGCGCCGCTCGGCCGCGACGCCGGGCCCGCGCGCTACTGGGCCGTCGCCGGCGATCCCGCGCGTCGCCTCGGCATCATCTCGGCGATGACCGAGCACTTCTGCGACGATTGCAACCGCCTGCGCCTCACCTCGACCGGCGACCTCCACGCGTGCCTCGGCCACGATGACGCGACGAGTCTGCGCGAGATCGTCCGGGCCAGTGCGAACGACGCACACCTCGTGCACGCGATCGCCGGCGCGGTTTCGGGCAAGCGCGCGGGCCACGTATTCGAGCAGAGCCCTCCGAAAAAACACATGATCGGCATCGGCGGCTAGCACACGCAAAACAGGCTGGAATGCCAGCCGCCGTGCTACGGTTGGGATCTCTCGAACGCCGGGCTTGCCGCTTGCTTCGGGAGGCGACGATCATGACCAGTGCGACCATCGGAAAGATCGTGCTCACCTGCGCCGTCGTGCTCGGGGGCGCGGGCTTCCTCGTGTACTCGGCGTTCGGTAGCACCGAGAAGTATCGAATGGTGCACGACCTCGTGCACGACGGCTTCGACAAGTGGAAGGACACGGACCTCAAGGTCCACGGTTACGTCCAGGCCGGCTCGATCATCGAGGCGATCGAAGGCCAGGACACCGATCGCACGTTCATCCTCGAGCGCAACGGCGTGAGGATTCGCGTGTTCTCGAAGGGCCCCAAGCCCGACACGTTCAAGGACCGCGCGGAGGTGATCGCGACCGGCCGGCTCGTGCCGGGCGCCGACCTGCAGGCGCGCGCGGACGCGATCTGCAAGGCGCTCAAGAATCCCACCGGCTGCCCGATCCGCGCCGACGCCGAGCAGAAGATGGTGCTCGACTCCACCGACATGACCGCGAAGTGCCCGTCCAAGTACGACGGTGCGCCCGCCATCGAGCTGAACCCCCAATACAAGTAAGGCGGCGCGCCATGAACCACAACGCCGTCCCGTTCTCGCCGATCGCGCTGGTCGGCACGATCGCGCTGCTCGGCGCCTACGCGGTCGCCGCCTGGTGCGCGGCCGCCGGCATCGCCGGCAACGCGCTCAAGAGCCGGCGCTTCGTCAGCTCGTCGGTCTACGGCCTGTACGGCTTCGGCGCGCTGATCGGCCTCGCGTCGTCGCTGATGATCTACGCGTTCGTCACGCACGACTTCTCGATCAAGTACGTGTCCGAGGTCAGCGACGTCACGATGCCGCTGTCGTACAAGGTCACCGCGTTCTGGGGCGGCCTCGACGGCTCGCTCTTGTTCTGGGTGCTCGTGCTCGCGCTGTTCTCGACGATCGCGATCGTCGTCAATCACAAGCGCCACCGCGACATGATCGGCTACGTCGTCGCGACGATCATGATCGTGCAGATCTTCTTCCTGTCGATCCTGATCTTCACGAAGAACCCGTTCGCGACGTTCCTGACGCAACCGCCGATCGACGGCAAGGGCCTGAACCCGCTGCTCCAGAACTACTGGATGGTCATCCATCCGCCGTCGCTCTACACCGGCTTCGTCGCGGCGACGATCCCGTTCGCGTTCGCGATCGGTGCGCTCGCGTCGGGCCGGCTCGACGATCTCTGGCTCGGCTCGGTGCGGGTGTGGATGCTGATCTGCTTCGGCTTCCTGTCGCTCGGCCTCATCCTCGGCGGCCGCTGGGCGTACGAGGAGCTCGGCTGGGGTGGCTACTGGGCGTGGGATCCGGTCGAGAACGCCGGGTTCATGCCGTGGTTCACGGCCACCGCGTTCCTGCACTCCGCGATCATCCAGGAACAACGCGGGACGATGAAGACATGGAACCTGTCGCTCGTCGTCATCACGTTCTTCCTCACGATCTTCGGCACGTTCATGACGCGGTCGGGCGCGGTCAAGAGCGTGCACGCGTTCGGCGAGGACAACGTGCTCGCGCTCCAGTTCATCGCGTTCCTCGGCCTGATCGCGTGCGTCTCGATCGGCCTCATCGTCTATCGCGCGAACAAGCTCGCGACCAAGACCCAGTTCGAGTCGTTCATCTCGCGCGAGTTCGCGTTCTTGCTCAACAACTGGATCCTGCTCGCGTGCGCGTTCTTCGTGCTGTTCGCGACGATGTGGCCGACGATCACCGAGGCGTTCGGCTCGCGCGAGGAGCTCGACGCGAAGTTCTTCAACAAGTGGATGCCGGTGCTCGGCCTGATCCTGCTCTGGCTCGCCGGCGCCGCGCCGCTGCTCGCGTGGCGCAAGACCACGCGCGAGCGGCTGTGGAACCAGTTCTTCTGGCCGACCGTCGCGACCGCCGTGGTCGTCGTCGGGATCCTCGTGCTGTTCCCGAACGCGACGCACCTGTCGCCGATCTTCTCGGACCGCGTGCGCGTCCCGCTCGCGCTGATCACGTTCGGGATGGTCGCGTTCACGTTCGGATCGATCATCCAGGAGTACGTGCGCGGCACGTCCGTGCGCATGAAGAAGTCGGGCTCCGATCCGGTCTCGTCGCTGCTCGGCATGGTGCTGATGAACCGCCGCAAGTACGGCGGTTACATCGTCCACCTCGGCGTCGCCGTGCTGTTCGTCGGCTTCGCGGGCAAGGCCTACGACCGCATGATCGATCGGACGATCGAGAAGGCGGGCGTGGTCAATGCCGACGGCACCGGCACCTCGAGCTTCTCGTTCGGCGACTACACGTTCGCGTACGAGCGGTTCATCCACACCAGCGACGATCACAAGGACGCGTTCACGGCCCAGGTCTCGATCTGGCGGGACGGCGAGAAGATCACGACCGTCTATCCGGCGAAGTGGGACTACCACAAGCAAGAGCAGCAGATGACGACCGAGGTCGCGATCACCGTGCAGCCGACCGAGGACGTCTATGTCGTGCTCACCGGCTTCGAGCTCGAGCAGGGCGTCGCGAACTTCCGCGTCTACTTGAACCCGCTGATCTTGTGGGTGTGGGTCGGGTTCCTGATCCTCGGCGTCGGCACGCTGGTCTGCTTGATCCCGCAGTTCGTCGTCGACTGGCTCGTCGGCTGGAGGCCGAAGACGCCGCTCGGCCGCGCGGCCGATGTCGGGCTGCTCGTCGCGATCGTCGTCGGCGTGACGCTCGGCATCGCGAGCCAGGCGCACGCCGCGCCGCCGGCCGGCGGCGAGCACGTGCCGGCCGGCATGGGCATGGGCGCCGATAGCGAGGGCTGGGCCGCGAAGAATCGCCCCGAGAACGACACGCAGGGGCGCGCGATGAACGAGCTGCTCTGTCCGTGCGGTTGCGCGCACCAGACGATCGCCGACTGTCCGTGCTCGACGGCGGCCGAGCTGCGCCGCAAGGTGATGGACCTGATGGCGGGCGCCGATCTGTCGAACGACGAGGGCCGGCAGCGCGCGTACGATGCGGTGCTCGCGCAGTTCGTCAAGGAATACGGCCAGACTGTGCTCGCGACGCCGAAGAGCCAGGTGTCGTGGCTCCTGCCCGCGCTTGCCGCCGTCGGCGGGCTCGGCGTGCTGGTCGTGCTCGGCCGGCGCTGGATGACTCACCGCGCAGCCGTGCCGGCCGCACCGGCCGCGGCCGCGCCGCAACCCGGTGACGACGACTACGCCGACAAGCTCGACGACGAGCTGTCGCGCACCGACTAGGCCGATGGACACTCCTCCCGATCCGATGCGGTGGGTGCGGCGCGCGGGTATCGCCTCCGTGCTCGTGTTCGGCTGGATGTTCGTGATCTGGCAGAACCGGTTCCACGTCACCGCGCCGGTCGTGTTCGTGTGTCTCGGCTACCTCGCGGTCGTGATGACGGTCGTGAACCTGTGGCGCACCGGCGCGATGGCGGTCGCGCGCGATCAATACGGCGAAGAAGCGTGGGCGCGGCCGCTCGGCGCGCGCGACGCGCTCGAGAAGGAGAAGCGCACGCTGGTCAAGGCGATCAAGGAAGCCGAGTTCGATCATCAGACGGGCAAGCTGTCGAAGGCGGACGCCGACGCGATGATCCAGACCTACCGTACGCGCGCGATCGAGATCATCAAGGCGCTCGAGCCCTACGAGCAGCAGAGCGCCACGACGCGCGCGAAGATCGAGCTCGAGGTCAAGGCACGCCTCGAGGTCGACGGCGATGCCAAGAGCAAGAAGAAGGCGGCCGGATGATCAAGCGCGCGCTCGTCATCCTGTGTTGCATCGCCGGCGCCGCGTTCGCGCAGCCGATGGCCGGGATGCAGGCCGCGATGAAGGGCACGCCGCTGCCCGCGCACGATCTTCCCGCCGGCACGATCAGCGTGCGCGTGGTCGCGGGGACTCCCACCGCCCCGGTGCCCGACGTCACGGTGTCGCTCACCGTCAACGGCACGGCCCGCGAGGCGCGCAGCGACGACGAGGGCCGCGCGTTCTTCAAGGACCTGCCGGTCGGCGCGAAGGTGCAGGCGAAGATCCAGGGCGAGGACGGCAAGGACGTCGTGTCCGACGACTTCGACGTGCCGGGCGACAGCGGCGTGAAGCTGATGCTGTCGACGCGGCCGCCGACGGGCGGCGCGCCGTTCGCGGGTGGCGGCGCGATGCCGGAGCCGCGCAAGCTCAGCGGCACGCCGCGGCCCGAGCAGAACGATCCGGGCGGCACGTTCACGGTGCGGCTCACGTACGACGATCTGAAGGAGAAGGCGCCGCCGGCCGGCGTCAACGTCGCGCTCGTCGGCTACGCCGCCGACGACTCGGTCGGCGTGCAGGTCGTGCCGACCGACCAGACCGGCCACGCGCGGTTCACGAACCTCGATCGCACCGGCGAGACCGCGTACTACGCGCTCGCCGAGTTGCCGCGGGGCAGCGGCGTCGATCGCCTGTGGGGCCAGCCGGTCGTGATGGTGCCGCAAGAAGGCGCCGTGATGGCGCTGTCGTCCGAGAAGCGCGACTCGACGGCGCCCGTGATCGACGACGTCGGCGACGACGGCGCGGCCGCCGGCAAGGTCCGCGTCACGCTCGAAGGCGCAGGCGACCTCACGACGCGCGTGACGATCTTCGACGCCGCGACCCACGCGCCGATCGCGGCCGTGCAAGCGCAGCCCGGCGGCCCCGATCCGACGCAGATCCAGGGCTCGGCGCCGTTCGAGGCGCGCACCGATCTCGCGGCCGGCGCGCTCGACGTCGAGGTCACTGGCGGGCCGGGCACCGAGGCCAAGCCGCTCGCGCACGTCGGCGTGACGCTCGTGCCGGCCGACGCCCAGCAGGCGCCACCCGACGCCCCGCACGGCGAGACCGGCGCCGACGGCAAGACGCACGTGACCGCGGCCAAGCCCGGCCAGGTCCGGGCGGTGGTCTCGTTGAACGGCCGCGACGTCCCGACCGACGTGTTCGATCTCGGCAAGACCGGCGGCGTCCTGCGCGTCGAGGCGCACTGGCCCGAGCACGGCCGGCCCGAAGCGATGCTCGACGTCGCCGGCAAGGCCGGGCAGGTCGTCTACGCCGAGGCTGCGTGGCGCGGCAACCAGTATCGCTCGCGGCCGTTCCAGCTCGTGGACGGCCGCGGCGCGCACGTCAACATCTCGATCTTCCCGCGCGTGATGTTCTCGTTCTCGTGGACGTCGCACATCCAGGACGAGTTCCTGCAGGTGCAGGGTCGCTTCGAGGTCTACAACACGACGTGGATTCCGATCGTCGGCGAAGGCGACGGCCTCTTGATCCCGCTGCCGAAGGGCTTCAAGGGCGCGGCGCTCGCCGAGCAAGACCAGGCCGACGTCGCGGTGGCGCAGGGCGAAGGCTTCCGGATCGTGCGGCCGCTCGCGCCGGGCGGTCGCCGTTTCCTCGGCGGATTCAACGTGCCCGTCGACGGCGGCAAGATCGACTGGGCGCTCGACCTGCCGTTCGGTGCGGTGCAGAGCGGGATCGAGATCACGCAGATTCCCGGGATGTCGGTGCAGACGCCGTCCGGCGTGACCGGCCGGGTCGAGAACGACAGCCGCGGCCAGTGGTACGTGCTCGCGCCGATCTCGATCCTGCCCAAGCAGTCGATGCAGATGACGATCACCGGCATGCCGTCGCCACCGGGCTGGACGAAGTGGGTGCCGCGCGTGCTCGGCTTGCTCGTGGTCGGCGGGCTCGTCGCCGGCCTCGCGCTCGCGCTCGCGCTCAAGCGCGCGCCTGCCAAGACCGGCAAGGGCGGGCGCCGTCAGAAGCTGCTCGACGAGCTCGTCGAGCTCGAGCGTCGTCACGGCAGCGAGGCCGATCCCGAGCGCCGCGAGAAGTTGCTCGCCGAGCTCGAGCGGCTGTGGGAGCAGGAGTAGGGCTCGTGCTTGCGCGCGAGCCGGACTCCGCCTCGCTTCGCGACGCTGCGCGCCCCGGCAAGGCCGGGGCGATCGACCTGGTCAAGATCGAAAAAGTCGCGAAACGCTACGGCAGCGAGCGCGCGCTCGCCGGCGTGTCGCTCGAGCTGCGCGCCGGCTCGATGTGCGCGCTGCTCGGCCACAACGGCGCCGGCAAGACGACGCTCGTCGGCGTGGTGTCGACGCTGGTGCGGCCGACCGGCGGCCAGGTCGCGTACGAGAGCGCCGGCAAGCGCGTCGAGGGCGATCGCGTGCGCCGCGAGATCGGCCTGCTCGCGCACGCGTCGCTGTGCTACGGCGAGCTGTCCGCGATCGAGAACCTCGAGTTCTTCGCCGGCCTGTACGGCGTCGACGCCAGCGCGCCGGCGATCGGCAAGCTGCTCGACCAGGTCGGGCTCGATCCCCGGGCACGCGGCCGGGCGGCGCGCACGTATTCGCGCGGCATGGTGCAGCGGCTCGCGCTCGCCCGCGCGCTGCTCGCGCAGCCATCGCTGGTCCTGCTCGACGAGCCGTTCACCGGCCTCGATCGCGGCGGCGCGCTGGCGCTCGGCGAGCAGCTCGGCGCGCTGCGCGACGCCGGCGCGATCGTCGTCGTCGTCACCCACGACCTCGAGGCGATTGCCGGGCGCGCCGATCACGTCGCGATCCTGCGCCGCGGTCAGCTCGTGCTCGAAGAACGCGGCGCGTACAGCTACGAGCAGCTCAAGGACCTCTACCATCGGCACGCGAACTGATGTTGAGGCAAGCCGCGCGCGTCGCCTGGAAGGATCTTCGCATCGAGCTGCGCAGCCGCGAGATCGTCTACACGATGGCGTTCTTCGGCGGCCTGCTCGTCGTCGTGTACTCGTTCGTGTTCCCGGTCGATCCGATCCTCGTGCGCGCGGCGGTGCCGGGCATGCTGTGGGTGTCGATCGCGTTCGCCGGCACGATCGGCCTCGGTCGCGCGTTCGATCGCGAGCGCGAGAACGACACGATGCGCGCGCTGCTGCTCGCGCCGGTGCCGCGGCTGTCCGTGTTCCTGGGCAAGGCGATCGCGATCGCGGCGCTCGTGCTCGCGGTCACCGCGGTGTGCGTGCCCGCGCTCGCGCTCCTGCTCGACGCACCGCTGTTCGCCGAGCCCGGGCCGCTCGTGCTCGTGCTCGTGCTCGGCGCGATCGGCTTCGCGATCGTCGGTACCGTGTTCGCGGCAAGTCTATTGAAGGTGCGCTCGCGCGACGTCCTGTTGCCGGTCGTGCTCTATCCGCTGCTCGTCCCGCTGTTCGTGGCCGGCACGTCGGCGACCGCGGCGTTGATCGCGGAACGTGCCAACCTGGCCAAGGCCTGGTACTGGATCGGCTTCCTGGGACTTTACGATGCCGCGTTTTTGGTACTGTCTCTGTGGGTGTTCGAGAGCCTGGTGATCGAATGAGCGTCAAGCGCTTCGTCGTGCCCGTCTGCGCCGGAATTGCCGGCGTCGGCTTCGCGATCACGCTGCACCTCGTGTTCTCGTACGCGCAGCTCGCGCAGGAGCTGTACTTCAACCAGAAGATTTTCTACTACCACGTCGCACACGCGTTCATGTTGTTCGCGGCGGTCGGCGTGTGCGGCGTGTGCTCGCTCGTCTACCTGAAGAAGCGCGACCCGCGCTGGGACGACGTCGCGCTCGCGTCGGCCGA
>DATJXL010000246.1:0-17257 GCA_035500135.1 Kofleriaceae bacterium | reverse complement strand
CGACATTAGCAACAATGCACCATGTCCCGATAACCTCTGCGCCGCGTACACGAGCGTCCTGATGCCGCGATCCTTCGGCATCTCAAACATGAGCTGTTCGCTAATCGAAACGATCATCTGGTACACCGCTCGACGTGAGATGATCTCCTCGGTCTCGCGCTGGTAACCAAGAAAGAAGGCCTCGGCCACTTCTTTCACGCGTCGAGCCGCGAGCATTGGGATGGTATGATGAAACATTGAGCTGTAGACAAAGTGGCCGATGTCCTCGTAACGCGACTTCGCCTTCCATGTGAAGCTTGGTCCACGATACCAGTCTAAGATAACCAATTTTCCGTCCAACAACCTAACTCCCACGTTAATCGTATTGAAGTCGCCGTGAAACATGTTGAGACGGCGATGTACGTAACCGAGCGCCGCCCCCGCAACGGTGACGATCGGCAACGAGGCGGTCACGTCCTCTCGAAACATGTCGCGGAGTGGAACGAAGTCGTGGATGCGCTCTAGCGTCAGGTGATCCCGGCCGATCTCGATGATGTCTGGCGTAATAAACAGGCCCGACCTGGAACCACCAGCGCGTGCGACACGTGTCGTCGAAGCCTCTCCATCAGGGTCTGGCGATGACTTCACAAACGTTGTCGCGCCAAACACGTGTGTGCCTGCGACGCTTAGCTGCTGCTCCCAACGTCGAGCTCGCCGCAGCGCACGAATCGCCACCGGATATATCGAAGCCCATTCTGCGGGCTGGCTACTCCTCAAGACTGGCCACTCCTCAGGACACACCGTTGGTCTGCAACAAGCGCGAAAGGCTAGTCATCACGAATACCATCTGCGTGACTCCGAGAGACAACGCCGCGCCATAGACCCCAATGATTGGTATCAACATCGCAGCCGCCGCAATCCCAATTACAGCGCTAACCGCTGACGAAATCGTCTCCGTTCCCGGCTCGTGGACAGCACGCGCGGTGGCGCGCAGAACGACAGACAGCGCCTCTCCGGCTGCTGCGCACGCAACAAGAACGAGAGGGCCCCGGATTGCATAGCTGGAGCCAAACAGAAGTCGGACACATGCGGGGCCTACCACCGTCAGCAAACCGACAAATGCGAAGATGAACACTAGCATTTGTTTGAGAAGGGAAACGGTGGCACGTAGGACGGGAGCGCGTCCATCTTTCGCGTACTGCTGAGCAAATAGCGGCGCCAGGTACGATCCAATCCCAAGAGTCACCGGGCGGATGAGTCCGGCGGTGCTTGAAGCCGCGGCGAGAATCGCGACATCGTCGGTGGTACCGACTGCAAGCAGTAGCCACGGGACCACCTGCATGACTGCGAGTGAAAGCACGTTTCCGGCGAGCGTATACTTTCCAAACTCCCAGTTCTTACGCGCATAATGATACACTTCTCCTCGATCCGCCCAGCTCAGAGAGCGAAGCCCGCAAACGAGCGCACACGGTACAGCAAATGCGCCCATGGCCATCAGCGCCGTTGAGGCGCTCAATTCTCCTCGACAAGACAAATAGAACAAAAGGGCTGCTCCGAGCGCATTGCTTGCGATGCTGAGCACCAGGCTGCGGCTAACGCTTAGCTCCGCGAGAAGAACGGTACGTACGAAGTCGCGGAACAGCATCGCAGGCCCAACGCAGGTCATAACTAGCAGACAATCATACAGTTCCGCACTCGCACCAAGCGCTCGCGCCATCAAGCTCGATATTCCAAAGATCAACGCAGCAATAGCAGTGACAACTACGTGTTGGATGAGCGTTGCGCCGATGTAGGGTCGCCGCTCGATCTGCGTCATGCTCCTGGACAGCACCGAATAGGGGACGCCCAGAACGCAGCGCTGGAGCACCAGGCTACTGGCTAATAACGTTTGACTGAGCGATAGATATGCGAGACCGTCATGGCCCCCGGTGCGCCCGACGAGAACAGCCGCTCCGAATGCGGTTGCGCTATAGACACCCTGATCGAGTACGACTTGCGCCCCCTGAAACACTTTCGGTGCCATCGCGGCACTAGCCCTCCGCCACACGGCGATAGACCGAGAGCGTCTCGCGTGCGATAGCGTCCCAGTCATATCGAGAACAGACCTCGGACCTAACTGCGATCAAGTCATCCATAGGCGGCGGGATGGAGGCGATGGCACGGATCCGGCGCGCGAGCTCCTCAACGTTGCCGAGCGGGAAGTACGAGCCTTCTCTAAGGCCAATCGCCTTGTTAGCAGGAATGTCGCTCGCGATCACGGGAAGGCAGTAGCTCACGGCTTCCAGCAATGCGATCGGTAGCCCCTCGTGAGAAGAAGGAAGCACGAAGAAGCCTGCGTTTCGATACAGTTGGCCCAGCTCGTCCCCGGCTCTAAACCCCGTACACACGACGTTGCGATACACGGCGGATGCCGCTCGTATCGATCGCGAGTAGTCGTCCTGGAACTCGGTGTCACCCACAATCGCAAGCTTCCAACCGGGCAGGCGTGCTGCGAGAAAGGCGGCGATCAGATCGTCTTGACGCTTCTCGGGAACAAGCCGGCTTACCTGAAGTACGTACCTGCCTTCCGTGAGTCCCAGCTGCGCGAGCACCGCTGTGTCTTTGGACGATGAGTTTCGCTCGATCCCGTTAGGAATAAACACGGAATCCACCCCGTAAGTATCGAGAACCGATCTGCGGATCAGATCACTGACGGCGATCCGCTCGTTGGCTGAACGCATCCCGAAGCGCTCGCCCATACGCAAGACCGTCCGTGCTAGACGGCCCCACTTTTGGCGCTCATAGTCCTTTCCATGGTGGGTGATCACGACCTTCATGCCTAGCAAGCGAGCAATCGGCGCAACGATTCCTGGACCGATCGCATGAATGTGAAGAACATCGGGCCGCTGGGTTGCTGCAACCAGGACGCCGACCATCGAATGGATCAGCGCTTCCACTCCGCGAATCCGAGGCGCCCAGAGCCAATCAAACACCACCTGGTTCCATCGATCGGAATGGTGCTGCGACCTGAATGGTGCACGTCCAATGACTCGAACCTGGCACCCGAGCGCAGCCAAGCGCGGATACAGCTGCTCAGCATGCTTCTCGACGCCACCTTGAATGTTCGGAAACCCCCGAAGCCCAAGGACGGTGACCCTGATCGGTCTCTGCGACGTCATCGATTCTCGAACACCTTGAGTGGATAACGCTGATCCGTCGTGCTGCGATGGCGGACGAGGCTGACCTTTTCCCGATTCAAGAGATACGACGAGCGGGGCGAGTACGGACTTGCAAGTACTCGCGAGTAATCGACATAGTCGTCAAATCTAATCCGTTGTCCGACGAGCAGCTTGAGCTTGTTCTTCACGACCCACGCGAAAGGCTTGGGCTTCGGAAGCTGCGGCAGCACTGTGGACCTCATCGCCGTGCGCGCGGTCGTGACCATCCAGCAGTTTTGCTTGCACATACCGACCTTGGCTCTTGTCCCGGCAGCTTGCTCACCGTCCATGATCTCGCGCCAAGACTGACGGGCGAGATTTCCCATTGGCAGATCGGTTCGAACGTTGCACCCCCACACGTCGGCCCATGGATCGACAAACGCAAAATCGGTCGCCGCAGTGCACGGGATTAGACGATCGTGTCCCAGTATCTTTTCAATCAAACCGAGATTCAGATACGCGCGGAACCAGCTCTTTATGTTGCTGGTTCTCAACATCGCTGTAATCAGATCCTCTACTTTCCTCGCCACAGCAACTCGATCGTAGAAATAGTTATCGTTCTTGTAGAATTGCCATGCATTGTGAAGCGTCGACGTCGACAACTCGAAGCCATTTTTTCGTGCATATTCATAGACAAGCAGCAACTGATCGACATTCTCGTCCTGAACCACGAATGCAAAGCCGAGATCAGTCCCGCCGGCTTCACGAAGTCTCCGCAGTCCCGCAGTCTTCGTGGCGTAGCCATTCTTCTCGCCACGAATACGATTACTAGTCGCCTCGTCCCCTTCGAGACTGAACCTTACTTTGATGTTCGGGTACTTCTTGATGATCGGAAGCAGCCGCTCGGGATGCAGGCCGTTCGAACTAATCTCCATGATGCGAGCCTTTGGCTGCAACACATCGACGAGATCAGGCAGATCAGTCCGTAGCGTGGGCTCGCCACCAGAGAGATTGAGATTGTCAAATCCCTGCGGAAGCTTCGATAGCGTCTCTGCCGAGATCTCTTCCCTGGGGTCTGTGGGGTTCTTCCAGATGTAACACATCTGGCATTTGGAATTGCATCTAAACGTAGATATTATAGTGAGATCCATCGTTAGTTCCTCGCGCTACGTCCCTTGGTCACAGCGTGATACACGCGCAATAAATCGCGATTGTGTCGCTCGAGCGAAAACCGCTCTTCAAGTCGCTGCCGTCCGGCGCGTCCAAGGGCTAGACGTTGCTCAGGATTGGACATCAAGCCCAGGACCGCTTCCGCGAGCTGTTGGGCGTTGCCGGGCTCGAACAGCAAACCCGTTTCGCCGTCTATTACGAGCTCGGGAATCCCTCCAATTCGCGAAGCCACAACCGGCTTGCCGTGCCCCATCGCTTCAAGAACCGACATGGGACAGTTCTCGTAGCACTCAGACGGCACAACCACGACCGAGGCGTCTCTCACAATTCGCGTTAAGTCGTCGCCAGATCGGTGTCCGAGAAACTCCACACCACTGTCTGAGCTCTGTAGGGCGCTAAGGAGGGGGCCGTCTCCGCAGATCTTCAGCGGAGCACATCCAGCAAAGGCTCGAAAGGCCCTTAGCAGCGTCCTTATCCCTTTCTCTATCGCGACACGCCCAAAAAACACTACGAATCCTCCGTCCCGGCCCGAGGGCTTTGTACGGCTGATATCGATTCCGTTCGGCAGTACACGCACGCGTGACGGATCGAATCGTGACGCCACAGCGTCGGCGAGAAACTGGCTCGGGGCAATGACCACATCCGCCCTTTCGTACGTTCTCGCCATCTTGTGGACCATTGCCTCCGCATACAGCAGAGCGCTCTTGGCCACAGAGCCACCGGCGCACCGGTTGCGCAACACGTTGATGAAGGATCCATCCAAACAGGCCGAACACAACTCCCCATGCCTAAGCCGCAAATACGTAGGACACACTGTCTTGTAGTCATGCAAAGTAAGCACGACGGGGATTCCTCGAGATTTCGCGACATGGATAATCGACGGTGTGAGCTGATGATAGATATTATGACAATGGACGATGTCGGGCCGTTCACTTTCCAGAAGCAATCCGAACTTGGCCACGGCCTCGAAAGAATGCACCAAGGCAATCGCCGCACTGAGTGACGCCAAGGGACGAAGAGTGTCGCCGCGATATGATGTGTTCGACACAAAGAATTCGCCAAAGTCTGTGGGAAGATTCCGCTCGTCCTTCATCGAAAAGTCACACACCGAAACTCCGGAATCGATTAGAAACTGCCGTTCGTCGAAGAAAACGGTCTCTGACCCTCCATTTCTGAAGAAGAACTTGTTAACCAGCAGTACCTTCATACACAGCCGTGCTGACGCCTGTCACAGGCTCGGACTGGTTTACCGAACTCGGTGCCACTAGAGCCGCGAAGAGCGCCATAAAGAGAAAATTGTCGATGTTGTTCTCGGTGAACGAGTACACGAGAAACGCCAAAACCAGGTATCGGTGCCTGGTCGCGACACGGCGCAGGACTGCGATTAAGAAGCTGAGCCAGGCTAGTAGTCCGAGCGCGCCGTCTTCGAACAAGACTCGTAGGTAGTCGTTGTGAGGAAGCGTGGGGAGTAATGAGGACGATGACCCTACCCCATGGCCGAACACGAACTGAACGAGAGTTCCTTCACCAATGAGATGCAGGATGTATAACCAGTGTGTCAGTCGCCAGATTCCAGACAGGGCGGAGTCACCGTAGTCGCTTTTCAGTAGACCGAAATCGACTGTTCCATCGCTCAGCGAGCTGAAATTGTCCCGCAACACGTGGTACTGCACAACAAGTTTTTGGGTCGCCTTGACGTGGTCGAGTAGCGCAACGATGTCATCACTGAAGAAAGCAACCCCACCGATTGCAACTACGAGTACGACGATTAGTGTAGTTAATGACCTGCGACCAAATCGGTCCAAAACGATGGCGGCAACGTAGGCCATGAGCGCCCCCAGTGTCGAGCTCAGGACGATCACCAGAATCGTTGCACCATGGAACGACAGGTGCATAAAACGAGATGCTCTTTCGGGGGCGAGCCAGGGAATGAGCAGTGCGATCAGCGCAAGGTTATTCGCATTTGTGAATACGCCGGCGGTGCGGAGATCTTCAGCGGCTTCGATCTTACGGCCCCACACTAGCGATACGAGAATTGGGAATATCACCAACGCGCGAAACAAGTTGAACTGCTTCGACGCGGACACGGCGTATGGAAGTGCTGTTCCGAGCACAACAAACAACGCGTAGAATGACGAGAACTTGATAAGCGCGTAGACACTCGAGTTTGCGGGATTGATTACTGTGGCGATCCCCATCGTTAGTAGTGGCCAGCCAGCGAGTCTCAACAGATCGCGACTAGGTCGGAACACGCCATCAGGTGCTATGACGACGAGCGCGGAGAACAGCACGACAACACCTAACCCATTCCAGACGTTGGATTGGGAGAACGCTCCGGCGAGGTAAGTGGCCTCGTACACCCCAAGCGCCATGAGTACCAGACGCCACCTGGTCTCGTAGAACGCCGCGCTCGAGTTCACCGTCACGGGGACTCAGCTAGCTCTAACGAGCTTCGGCCTTGGACGTGTCGCCGTATCCACCGTACCCGCCGTAGGCCGCATAGTAGTAGCCATACCGACGGTCCGATATGTCGAGTGTGTTTACGACTACACCCAAGATTGAAGCCGTGACGTCGTGAAGCTGTCGGCTAGCCGTAACGAGATCATCAATACTTGTCTGGTTCGATTTCGCGACAAGGATTACGCCATCCGAGTTGCGTGCAAGCACGACAGCGTCGGTTACTGCTAATAGTGGCGGCGAGTCTAGTAAGACTCGGTCGAATCGCTGAGACAGCTCGTGCAGCACTGTCTTGAAGCGGTTTGTGAGAAGCAGCTCCGCTGGGTTCGGTGGCGTGGGTCCACACGGGAGAACGAACAGGTCTGGAACTTCAGTCGCCTTGATGACGTCGTCGTATTTCGCGTCGCCGACCAGGATGCTCGTCAGGCCGCGTTCACGCGAGACTCCCAACGACTTGTGGAGGCGAGGCCTGCGAAGATCTGTATCCAGTAACAGTACCTTCTGTCCGCCCTGAGCCATGGCCATCCCCAGATAGATGGTCGTGGTCGTCTTTCCCTCGCGCGGACGAGCGGAAGAAACCGTGATCGTCTTCATCGGCCGTTCAGCAGCGGAGAAGATGATGTTCGTTCGGATAGACCTGCAGCACTCCGCGGCCTGGGATGTAGGGTGCTTAAAGACGAACAGGTCACGCGCGGCGACAGCCTCGTCCGTGTCCACTTTCGGCTTCTTTGTTTCGCCAACGATCGGAATGATCCCAAGCACGGGAGATCCCACGACATTGTCGATGCCGTCAGCCGTCTTGATCGTTCTATCCATCTGATCGAGCAGGAATACGATTCCAAGCCCAAGCATCAGAGACAACACCGCCGCTAGTGCAATGTTCAACGGGATTCGCGGCAGCACCTTATCGGCATCGCGCGCCATCTCGTGTGGGTCCACGTTGATTAGATCGTTTTGGGACTCGTGACGACTATCATCCAGGCGGCCCGCCAGTTTCGTGTACTGATCTTCCGCGTACTTCTCGTCGCGCACGAGAGGCGCATACTCCGCGTATAGTTTGTCGAGCTCCTCGGTGTCGTGTTTTCGTTGGTCGACGAGCGCTTGGTACCCTTGTTCTGCAGTGAGGGCGGCTTCATACCTCTCGGAGATCTCTCGAACGACCCGTTTCGATTCATTCTGAAGTTGCAAATGGAGCGCGTCGACCTTGTCCTTCGCGGCGCGTTGTTCCTCGCTCTTAGGACCGTAAGTCGCGTCGACTTCCAAGAAGCGCTCTCTTGCAGTCATGTATTCCGACTTGAGCTGGTTTACTAGCTGCGTATCGGAACTAAGGGCAAAGATCGGCGAGTCAAGCACGTCTTCGCTTGCAAGTGCCTCCGCACGCCCTTTCTGAGCGGCGAGATCGATACGCTTCACCTTGGCGTCCGCCAGTGCCGCCGTGTATCGCTGGAGCTCAGTTACGACTGTGTTCTGCTTGTCGTCGAATGACTGGGTGACCAGACCATGCAATGATTTGAAGGTCGCAATTCTCGCCTCGGTTTCTTCGAGTTGCTTGCGCGCTACACTGAGCTCCGACGATAGCAATTCAGACGCCTGTCCTGTTCCGATCGTCCTCTTATTCCGTATGAAAGCCAGGTAACTCGCGACGTGCGCGTTTGCGAGCGCCTCTGCGACGTCGGGATCTTTGTTACGAACACGGAGCGCGATGATGCGACTGTCCTTGTGCTGATCTGCGGCGAGGTCGATTAGCAGATTCTCGGCTGCTTCGTCGATCCGTTGATCTTCGGTCAGATCGGGATACTTATCTTTGGGTGCCAGTTGGTCGTAGAACTTCGTCAGACTCCCCTGTAGGACCGTCGCTCTCGCGAGCGGAAAACTGGTGAGAACTTCAAGTTGGGTGTTGTAGTAGTCCCGCATGTACACGAACGACCCGGCACCCAATTCGATGACTTCGTCGTCCTTGTTCACGTGAGGCGCTTGAGGATTCACTACGACGGTCGCCGTGGCCTCGTAGATCTTTGGTGCCTGCAGCGAATATACGATGCTCGCACCGATACCCAGAATCAGTACCGCTACAACGAGCCATATTCGTTTTCTAACGATAGCTACGTATCGCCGGATCGTTACCGACATCGGCTGTTCGCTAACACGCCGGTCCGCTGGTACGCTCATTCTACTCGCCTCACGCAGATTCCTCGCATGCGTCACATCGGACTCTTAGGGACATAAACGGAGTCGCCCGGCCGCATGTAGAACGGCGCTGCCGTGCCGTTTGCGATGTTCTTGACTGGCACCGTGTACTCGGTAGCTGCCGTTGCGGTCTTCCGAGTGACTCTTACTGCGTTCTCCCACGCTCTAGGCGTGAATCCTCCGGCCTCGGATATAGCCTGGACAATGGTCATGCCGTTCTGAAACTGCACGACAGCACCCTTTCTCACCTCACCGAAAACGGACACCTGCTTCGAACGGCTTTCCTTCAC
This sequence comes from Kofleriaceae bacterium, assembly GCA_035500135.1. GTDB lineage: Bacteria > Myxococcota_A > Polyangia > Haliangiales > Haliangiaceae > JABFXX01. Next base: position 8,037 of record DATJXL010000246.1, on the reverse strand, counting down.
GCGGACGATCACTTGTGGGTCACGAAGGTACCCGTCAGCGAGTCGGTCATGTATCACCTGCTGGATCTGGAGCGGTGTCTTGCCACGGGCATCGATAGTGCCGGCGTAAGGAAAAGAGATTTGGCCGTTCGCATCGATTTCGTAGTCACCGGTCAGCTGATCTTGTTTGGCGACACGAACCTCGAGGAGATCTGGAGAGTCTACAGTCCCGTCTTCAGCGTAAACAATCTGCGCCGGGTAGTTGCTGGGAGGTGGATCCGAGCAACCTAGTGGGGCCGCAGCGCTCGCAGCTACGGCCGCGAGACTTGCCAGATGCAGTGCATGCCCAGACATGATCGACCTCGGTTAGTAACACGGTCGCCCCAGTTCCGTCGAGGGCATTTTTTCACGAGAATCTAGTGGTTTGCGGCTATTCGGGCGGCGGCGGGTTGTGCCGCATCACCGCCTCCGGCACGGTGGACATGTTGAAGCTGCGGGGAGTGCTGCGAACATACTTGAACCGCCCCACCGCAATGCCGCGATTTGTGCGACCGCCGTTCCAACCGGTACTGCTGTCTGTCCAGTAGTCAGCGCCGACGGAGAACAGATATCGCGCCTGTTCGCGGTCGTCCGGCAACTTAGGGTCGGCCAACACAAGCAGTGCCCGCGCGGTGACAAGCACACCCGCTACATCGCTTGTTTCGATTCTGGCTCTCGATCGAGGCCAGAAGTGGAATGCAAATCCCCCTCCGGCCGTCGCCGATATCGTGCCGTCAGACTCTGATCGAATGTCCGGGGCATGATGTGTGTTCCCGAGAAAATCCTCGCGATAGGCTCCACCATCAAATGTCCGTGATTCCTGGATCAGGTGCCAATGCTGATCTCTCTTCGACAGGAACAGAACTCTGAGACCTAGGATCTGCACTCGCGAGTTCTTTGCTGGGTTTCCTTCAGCATCCTCAAATATCTGGCCCCAGCCCGTTATCGCGCTGAATGATCGCGTATCAACGTTGGGTACTATGCGCGGCCTCGACGCCCATTCGTATGTAGACGGGACTCCGTGCGGGCGTCCTTCATGTGGTTCATTCATGTCCGTTGCGATCTCCGCAATGGACTCTTGCGAAGACGCTGCAGTGCTCGCGACCGTCGCAGCCGACGCATCCCACGTTGATCGGCGCACGGTGTCGTCACGGCCGCGCAGCATCCAGACTGCAATGAGACTTACCGCTACCCCTATGCCAACTACCACGTAGCGGACCATCTAGACGGCCACTACTTACCAGTTGCCTTTGGCAGCGGCGGCATCGCGACGGCGAGGGTGACCTCGATCACCGGGCCCTTCGGCGCTACGGCCCCGACGACGATGTCGTTGCGGACGATCGCGATTCCTTGGTCCTCCAAGTAAAACCGGATCGCCTCGCCGCGCTTTCTAGCCAGGTCAGCCGCCTTGTCGCCGTCCTTGTCGGGATGTGCGGTGATGACGATGCGCATCTCGGGCTGACCTTGCAGAATCCCTACGAGCGGGCGGATCGACGGCTGGGATGCCTTCACGATCTTCGGCTTGCCGAGCTCGAACTGCACGCCCGAAGCGTCCGACAACACCTTCTTGATCACGTCGGGCACCTCGTCGGGGCAGCCGTCGTCGTCGTGGAAGCCGTTGTAGGTCTCGGGCTCGTTGGGGCAGACGTCGACCGCGTCGAGGATCCCGTCGCCGTCGTTGTCGGGATCGGGGCAGCCGTCGGCGTCCTGATAATGATCCTTGTCCTCGGGCTCGGTCGGGCACTTGTCGACCTTGTCGACCACGCCGTCGCCATCGGTGTCCTTCTCGGGGCAACCGTCCTGATCCTCGATGCCGTTGACGGTCTCGGGCTCGTTGGGGCACTTGTCGATCGAGTCGGGGAAGCCGTCGCCGTCGGTGTCCTTGTCCTCGGCCGGTTTCGTCGCGGTCGCGACCGGCTCTTCTTCTTCCTCGACGCGCGGCGGCGGCGCGCCACGCGCACCCCACACACGCGTCAGGCCGAGCTGCACCTCGAATGTGGGGGTCCAACCGCCACTCATCGCCGGCATGTAGGCGTCGCGAAAGTCTGCTCGCAGAATCCCGACGTGACCGACACGCAAGTCGAGCCCGACGCCGGCGTAGAGCTGTTCCGTGAACGTCGTCGTCACGAACGGCGAGGTCGACGCCACCGTCAAACCACCCATACCCGCCAGCAAGTGAGCGCCAAACCGCTCGTCCCCGAGACGAGCGATGCCGTGCATCCGGTACCCGATGAACGGCGCGAAGTACGACTTCATGCTGTCGGCGGCGATGCCAGTCTGGGTGTACGTCGGCGTCATCGCGCCTTCGACCTCAAACCCGCCGGAGAAGTGCGTCGAGATGCCCTCGGGCGACCACAGGTACGCGAAGCGCACGCCGAGCACGGGCGATGTCCCCGGATACAAGTCGCGCACGTAGGACGGGTCGTCTCCGAACTTCACGCGGTCGCCGAAGTAATCGAACCCCACAAACCCGCTCAGCTCCGGCCCCTGCTGCGCGAACGCAGGCGAAGCGAGCGCGACCCCCAACAAGACGATCGATAGGCGCAGGCGCATCGAGCGCATCATATCGCAACGCGCTCGTTACAAGGGGTTCGCGACCGCCACGAATCGCGCGTCGAGGCCCGGGAACTTCCCGCGAAGCTCGTCGGCGAGGCGCATCGGGCCGAAGACCTCGGTCGCGACGTGGCCGGCGGCGACGAGGGTGATGCGGAGCTCCTTGGCCAGATCGGCCGCGCGCTCGGCGAGCTCGCCGGTGACGTACAAGTCGCAGCCGGCGCCGGCGGCGGACTCCAACAAGTCGCTCGCGGCACCCGAGCACAGACCGACCTTGTTCACGACCTCGGGCCCGTGCGGGAACACGAAGCGCGGGGCGCCGACCCCGGACGCGATCCGCGCGAGCAGCTCGTCGCGCGAAACCGGAGCCGGCAACACCGCAGCCACCCCGAGCGCCACGCCGCGGACGTCGCCGAACGCCGAGCGCGACGGCGGTAACCCGAGCGCGTCCGCCAGGCCCGTGTTGTTGCCGAGCCGCGCGTGCTTGTCGAGCGGCAGGTGATACGCCGCGAGCGAGCAGTCGTTGCCGAGCAAGAGCTTCATGCGGCGCGCGGTCGCGCCGGTCACACCCTGCAAGCCGTTCCCCCAGATCAGGCCGTGGTGCACGACGATCAAGTCGGCGTGGAGCTCGATCGCGGCCCCGATCAGCTCGGCCGACGCCGACACGCCGGTGACGACGCGCTCGACCTCGGCCGTGCCCTCGACCTGCAGGCCGTTCGGCGCGTAGTCGCGGAAGCGATCGATCTCGAGCGTCGCGTCGAGGTAGCCGACGACGTCACGCAGGTTCACCGCCACGGCGCCGATGATAATGATACGAACGGCGCGTGACCAGCACCTCGTTTCCCGCCGACGGCGGCTGCGATTGCAAGGCGATCCGCTACCGCATGATGACCGCGCCGATGTTCGTGCACTGCTGCCACTGCCGGTGGTGCCAGCGCGAGACCGGCTCGGCGTTCGTCCTCAACGCGTTGATCGAGACCGATCGCGTCGAGCTCGTCGCCGGCGCGCCGGCCGCGATCGCGACGCCGTCGCACAGCGGCCGCGGTCAGACGATCTACCGCTGCCCGACCTGCCAGGTCGCGGTGTTCAGCACGTACTCGATGCCGACGATCCGGTTCGTGCGCGTCGGCACGCTCGACCACCCCGACCGGTGCCCGCCCGATATCCACATCTTCACGTCGTCGAAACAGCCCTGGTTCGAGCTCCCGCGCGGCGCGCTCGCGTTTCCCGAGTATTACGACTCGGCGCAGCACTGGCCGGCGGCCAGCCTCGAGCGACGGACCGCCGCGTTTGCCGCGTCCCGTGGTAAGTGAAGTCATGGCCCCGGTGAAGAAGCCCGATGCCGCCGCGCCCGAGTACCGCACGATCAGCGGGATTCCGCTGCAGGTCACGTATCGCCCGGAAGATCTGCAGGGCTGGTCGTACGCCGACAAGCTCGGCGAGCCCGGGCAGTATCCGTTCACGCGCGGGCCGCACGCGACGATGTACCGCGGCAAGCCGTGGACGATGCGCATGTTCGCCGGCTTCGGCACGCCCGAGGACACGAACCGCCGCTTCAAGTTCCTGCTGCAATCCGGGCAGACCGGGCTGTCCACGGCCTTCGACATGCCCACGCTCATGGGCTACGACCCGGATCATCCGCGCTCGCTCGGCGAGGTCGGCCGCGAGGGCGTCAGCGTCGCGACGCTCGACGACATGATGCGGCTGTTCGGCGACATCCCGCTCGATCAGGTGTCGACGTCGATGACGATCAACGCGCCGGCCGCGGTATTGCTCGCGCTTTACGTTGCCGTGGCGGAGCGTCAGGGCGTCCCGCCCGAGAAGCTGCGCGGCACGCTGCAGAACGACATGCTCAAGGAGTTCATCGCGCAGAAGGAGTGGATCTCGCCGATCCGCGGCCACATGCGGATCATCCGCGACATGCTCGCGTGGTGCACGCAGAAGATGCCGCAGTGGAACACGATCTCGATCAGCGGCTATCACATCCGCGAGGCGGGCGCGACCGGCGTGCAGGAGCTGGCGTTCACGATCGCCGACGGCATCGGCTACTGCCAGCTCGGCATCGAGGCCGGCCTCGCGATCGACGACTTCGCGCCGCGCCTGTCGTTCTTCTGGGACGTCCACAACGACTTCTTCGAGGAGATCGCGAAGTTCCGCGCGGGCCGGCGCATGTGGGCCAAGCTCATGCGCGAGCGGTTCGGCGCGAAGAACCCGAAGTCGTGGCTCCTGCGCACGCACGCGCAGACCGCGGGCGTGTCGCTGATGGCGCAGCAGCCGCTCAACAACGTCGTGCGCACGACGATGCAGGCGCTCGCGGCCGTGCTCGGCGGCACGCAGTCGCTGCACACGAACAGCTTCGACGAGACGTACGCGCTGCCGACCGAGGATGCCGCGCAGCTCGCGCTGCGCACGCAGCAGGTCATCTTCGAGGAGAGCGGCGTCGCGAACGTCGTCGATCCGCTCGCCGGCAGCTACTTCGTCGAGAAATTGACCGACCAGGTCGAGGCCGCGGCGTGGGAGTACATCCACAAGATCGACGCGATGGGCGGCATCGTGAAGGCGGTCGAGGAAGGCTATCCGCAGCGCGAGATCGCGCGCGCGGCGTTCGACTTCCAGCGCGAGATCGACGGCGGCCGGCGCGGCATCGTCGGCGTCAACAAGTACGTGACGCCGGAAGAAGGCGACCACATCCCGACGTTGAAGATCGAGCTCGAGATCGAGCGCGCCCAGGTCGATCGCGCGAAGCAGTTCCGGACCGCGCGCGACGCGAACGCCGCGACGAACGCCCTCGCCGCCGTGCGCGCGGCCTTGAAGGACGACAAGACCAACGTGATGCCGCCGATCTTCGACGCGGTGAAGCAGCACGTCACGCTCGGCGAGATCTGCGACCTGTTCCGCGCCGAGCTCGGCGAGTACCGCGACCCTGCGTATCTATAGATAGAGCTGCGCGAGCGGCAGCAGCTCGACCTCGGCAGCCGGGATGCGGCGCAGCTCGCTGTCGATCAGGATGAAGTCGCCGGCGGTGCCGAGGTCGTAGACGACGTCGTCGCCGTGCACCGCGATCGAGCGGATGCCGCCGTGCGCGCGGGCACGCGCCGCGAACGTGCACCACGCGCCCAGCTCGTGCACGCACTTGGCGTGACCGGAATGGCCGGCCACCTGGACCAGGCCGCGCGGCAGCGTGCGCGGATCGAAGCGGCGCGGGCGCTCGGGATCGAACAGCGAGCCGGTGACCGGATTCGACGGGCGGTGGTAGAGCAGGCCGCCGCCTTCCTTGCCGTCGCCGCCCGGCACGTGCAGCGGCGCGAGCGAGAGCGGTGCGAGCTGCCCGCGGTCCCATGCGGAGACCGCCGCCGAGGTCGCCTCGGCGAGCTTGCCCTGGAGGATCGTGGCCATGATCTCGGGGTCCGGCGGCGGATCGAAGTCGAGGTCGAGCAGCGCGAGCTCGCGGCGCGTGATGCCCGCGTGCGTGAGCAGGCAGTCGCGGCCGTCGAGCAGCTGCGCGCGCAACGCGAGCCGCATCGTGCCGTCGTCGACGAGCTCCTGCACCAGCTCGCGCTGCTCGACGGTGAACGCCGCGTAGTCGCGCGCGAGCACGTGCTGGGGCGGCAAGTGCGGAAAGCGCGCCGCGTAGGTCGCGGGATCGCAGGTGCGCGCGATCGCGAAGTCCGCGTCGCTGATCGAGGCGAGCTCCATCACGCGCGCGGCGTCGTGGTTGCCGATCAGGAGCTTGACCTGATCGTAGTCGTGGCTGGCCAGCCAGCGCAGCAGCGCCAGGCCCTCGCGCGCGCAGCCGGCCGGGTCGCGATGGTCGTAGTCGAAGTGATCGCCGATCGAGACCAGCACGACGTCGCCGGCGAGCCGGTCGCCGGCGAGTAGGCCGTGGCGGTCGAGCACCTCGAGCACCTTCGCGAACGGGCCCTGCGGATCGCCGATCGCGAACGTTCTGGTCATGGGCGCGCATACATTAGCAGCCGATGGCGCGCGCGATCACGGTGTGGCTCGCGCGCGCCCAGTGCAGCGTCGCGACCCGCCACACCGCGCGCAGCGGCCAGCCCAGCACCGGCCCGCCCATGACCTCGCCGTAGATGCTCGGCGATGACCGCACGCGCTCGACGCACAGCCCGACGCGCTGGGCGATCGCGACCAGCTCCGACACGCGCCGGTAGATCGTGCCGGTGCGCGCGTCCTCGCTGCGCCGGCCGCGGCCGAACGCGCAGAAGTCGCGGATGACGACGAGCGCGCCGGGTGCGGCGGCCGCGCGCACGCGCCGCACGACGTCGGTGGCCTCGCGATCCGACAGGTACATCAGCACGCCGCCGAGGTACGCGAGATCGAGACCGCGCGGGACCTCCCAGTCGCGGATGTCCGCGCATTCGACCCGCGCCGCGCGATGGCCGGCGAGCCGGCGCTGCGCCTCGGCCGCGAGCTCGGGCGCGAGCTCGCACGCGTGGAGCTCGTCGCTCAGCGCGCCGAGCCGCACGGTCCAGTCGCCGAATCCGCAGCCGAGGTCGACCACGCGGCGAAACCGCGGGCGGTCGGCGCGCAGCCGGCGCAGCGTCCACCGCTGCAACATGCGGCGCGTCCACAGGTCGTAGGCGAGCCAGCGGGTGTCGGGATGGACGGCGCGCTCGGGGGAGAGCACGCGGGCGCGTTCGAGCCAGGTATCGCGGGCGAGGTCGATCGACATGCCGGGGATGGACGGCGGCCGCCCGGCCGGCGCCACGTGAGCTTCGCGTGAACTCCCGCGGGTCCGGCGTGGGGTTCTCCCCTGCCCGCGCCGTCCGGAGCGATACAAGGAGACTGGTGGCGGGCGACGAGCTAGACGATCTGATCGCGGCGGCCGTGCGCGATGACGAGCGCGCGTGGCAGGCGCTGTGGTGCGCGATCGAGCCGCCGCTGACCCGGATCGTCGCGCAGCCGCGGTTCCTCGGCCGGCTCGGCCAGCGCGAGGACGACCGGCGCAACATCGTCGTCGCCGTGATGGCGCGCCTGCGCGCCGACCGGTTTCGCCGGCTGCAGCTCTACCTCGACGCCAAGCGCGCGAATCCCGGGCTGCGCTTCATCAGCTGGCTGCGCGTCGTCGCCAAGCGCGCCGGCGTCGATTACCTCCGCGCGCACCCGGATTATCTGCGCGGCGAGACCGCGTGGGTCGAGCCCGGCACGTTGCCGCCGGCGAGCCAGCTGCGCGGCGAGCGCCCGCCCGTGACCAACCGCGGCACCGCGCGCGAGCTCCTGCGCCACGCCGACGGCGAACAGCGGCGCGCGCTCGAGCTGTGGGCGGCGTGCGAGAGCTACGACGCGATCGCGCGCGCGCTGAGCCTGCCCGACGCACGCGCCGCCGAGCGCGTCGTGCGCGCCGCGATCGAGCGGCTGCGCCGGAGGTTTCGCGCGTGAGCGCGGGCGTCGACGACACCGCGCGTGCGCGAGGCCCGCTGCCGGGCTGCCCCGACCTCGCCGTGCTCG
>DATJXL010000245.1:0-18609 GCA_035500135.1 Kofleriaceae bacterium | reverse complement strand
ACGCCGACGCGGTGGCGGCATTCGATCGCGCGACCGATCCGATCGTCGCCGAGGAGGCGATGTTCTGGGCCGCGGTGTGCGCGGGCCGCGCCGGCGACGACGACGACTCGGCGCGCCGGCTGCGCGCGTTTCTCGCGCGATTCCCGCATTCGCCGCGCCGCCACGACGCGCGCGCCGCGCTCGAGCAGCTGACCGACGGCTCGGGTGACCGCTAGGGCAACCGCCCGCGTTGCACGACTCGCGCACGACGGCGCACATCGACGCGTCGTGCGACGAATCGACTAGCCGGCGACTGCGATCGCCCCGTCTGCTCGCACGCCGTCATTGCTCGCGGTTGCCGCGGCACATCGCTTGCTCGGCGCGGCGACATGCGCGTCCTCGAGATCTGCCTGGCGTTCGCCGCGTTGACTGCAAACGGTTGTGCGCAGGGGACGGCCGACACCGCGTCGAGCGGATCGTCGCCGGGCGGCGGCGGCGGCAAGGCCGATTCGTGGTCGTCCGGCTACTCGCCGAGCGCGGCGGTCGCGTACGCCGACCAGCACTGGAACGACGGCGAGGGCCTGTGCGCGGAGTTCACGTCGCGCTCGCTGATCGCCGGCTCGCTCGCGATCGATGTCATCACGTGGGTGCCGACGCTGGTGTCGGCGTTCTCGCAGGCGCCGTACGACGAGCACCCGGCGGGCGACTCGCCGACCGCGGCCGCCGGCGACGTCGTGATCTACAGCGACGCGAGCGGCGCCGACTTCTGCGACGACGCGAGCGACGAGTACAACTGCGGTCACGCGTGCATCGTCGCGACCGGCGGCACGGGCGAGGACACGATCACGGTCGACTGCCACAACAACGCGCACTATCACCTCGGGCTCGGCTACATCCTCGGCAGCGGGTACTCGACGTATCGCATCTATCACCTGTCGGGCTCGTCGGGATCGTCGGGTTCGTCGAGCTCGCCGCCCGGCACGATCGCGTGCTCGAGCGATTACGACTGCAACGGCGGCCAGAGCGGCACCGAGGACGTGTGCGCCGACGGCGAGGGCTACTGCATCGAGGGCTGTCACTCCGACGACGATTGCCCGGCCGGCTACACCTGCGAGCAGACCGAGCCGCACTGGTCGTGCCAGTAGCGAGGGGAGCTACCCGCGGCGTGCGGTCGCGCGCGGCAGCTCGCCGCGCATCCGCGCGGCCCATGCTTTGCCGAGGCGCGGATAGTGCTCGCCGAGGATCGCGCGCAGATCGGCATCGAGCAGCTCGTCGGGCGGCTGCGCGGCGCGCCACGCGAGCGTGCGCGCGCTCGTGCGCTCGAGCTGCGCGACCACGTCGGCGCACGTCGCGATGCGATCGCCGTCGGGGCCGGCGTGTGCGGCGTGCCGGCGGATCATCTCGGCAAGGGTGGTCGCGACCGGCAACGTCTGGCGATGCACGAACGGCGGATTGGCGAGCGAGCCCCCCCGACTCGTCGTGTACACGTCGTCGCCGGCCGAGCCGTGGAGCACGAGCCACGAGTTGCCGTCGCTGCGAATGCCGAGCTGCGCGCAGGTTCGGCCCGACGCGTCGACCAGCCAGCGCGAGATCGACTTGTCCTCGACGATATCGCCGAGCCGCGTGAACCCGGCCGCGACTAGCGCGCGCTCGTCGCCGCGGAGGCCGTCAAGCGTCGCGACGAGCTCGGCATCGTCCGCGCCGGCGACGCGATAGTTGCGCGGGCCGCCGACCGTCTCGCGCGCCTCGCGCAGCTGGTGCTCGAACCGCGTGAGGTCGCGCTGGCGGCTCCAGTGCGCGCGCACGTAGCGAAATTGCCGCCACACCCAGACGTACAGGACTCCGGCACCAACTGCGCCGCTGATGATGACGCCCGCAGCCACGGCGGCAGCGTATCATCGGCAGCGGATGACGAAGGAGAAGCCGTGGTGGAAGCGCACGCCCGAGGCCGCGCCCGACGCGCCGCGTGCGGTGCGTCCTGCCGACGAGCCCGAGTCCGAGCCCGATGACGATGACGACGGCGACGGCGACGACGACGACGCGGACGACGATCACGACGACGACGCGCGCCCCGCACCCGCTGCCACCGCCTCCGGCCCGCGCGACATCGCCGACGGCGAATCCGTCTCCGTGCAGGGCTCGGGCGCGCAGCCGTACATCCTCAAGAACATCGGCGGCGTCTACTCGTGCTCGTGCCCGGCGTGGCGCAACCAGGGCGGACCGATCGATCGCCGCACGTGCAAGCACCTGCGCGCGGTGCGCGGCGATCTCGCCGAGACCGCGCGGATCGGCGTCGAGGCCGCGGCGACCCAGCGCGCGAGTGCACCGGCCGCCGCGGGGCAAGCGCCGCCGATCCTGCTCGCGCATCCATGGGATCAGGTCGCCGATCTCACCGGCTGGTGGATGAGCGAGAAGCTCGACGGCGTGCGCGCGTACTGGAACGGCTCGCAGTTCATCTCGCGCCTCGGCAACGCGTTCTTCGCGCCGGACTGGTTCGCCGCGAAGCTGCCCGACACGCCGCTCGACGGCGAGCTGTGGGCCGGCCGCAAGAAGTTCCAGCGCGCGGTGTCGATCGCGCGCCGGCAAGATCGCAGCAACGACTGGCGCGAGCTGTCGTACGTCGTGTTCGACGCGCCGGCGCACGGCGGCCCGTTCGAGGACCGCCTCGAGCACGTGCGCGGCTACATGGAGGCGAACCAGCCGCCGCACGCGCGCTGGCATCCGCACGAGCGCTGCTCCGGCGTCGATCACATCCGCACCGAGCTCGCGCGCGTCGAGTCGCTCGGCGGCGAAGGCTTGATGATGCGCCAGCCCGGCTCGCGCTACGAGATCGGCCGGTCGTGGACGCTGCGCAAGGTGAAGACGTTCCACGACGCCGAGGCGCGCGTGATCGCGCACGTCCGCGGCGGCGGCCGCCACGAAGGCCGGCTCGGTTCGCTCCAGTGCGAGATGCCGAACGGCACGACGTTCAACGTCGGCACCGGGCTCTCCGACGACGAGCGCAACCACCCGCCGCCGGTCGGCAGCATCATCACGTATCGCTACCAGGAGCTGTCGAACGACGGCGTGCCGCGCTTTCCGTCGTACGTCGGTGTTCGCCACGACGTCGCGTGGCCGCCGCCCGCTGCCGCTGCCGCTGCCGCGGCCGCTCGGCGTTCGCCGTCAGCCGCTGCCGCTGCCGCTCCCGTTGCCGCCGCCGCTCCCGCCGCCGCTGCCGCCGCCGTTCCCGCTGCCGTTCCCGCTGCCGCCGCTCCCGCTCCCGCTGCCGCATCCGCATCTCGCCGCTTCACGCGCGGCGACGCGATCTGGTCGATCTCCCTCGACGGCCGCGCTGTAAAAATCCTCGATCACCAGCCCGGCTCGCCCGCTTCCGAAACCACGCGCCACAACTCCTCGCCCGCCGCGGCCTGGCGCGATGCCGACCGGCTCATCGCCGAAAAATTGCGCGACGGCTACGTCGAAGTCCTCACCTGACCCTGTTAGCCTGCTCCCGCTATGGCGGAAGAGCGCTTCTATCTAGAGCTATCCGAAGACGGTGGTGGGTCGCACAAGTTCTACGAGGTGATCGTGAGCGACAAGACGCTCTCGATCCGCTTCGGCCGGATCGGCGACAAGGGCCAGACCCAGGTCAAGGACTTCCCGAGCCACGACAAGGCGCTCGCCGAGGCCAACAAGAAGCTCGCCGAGAAGCGCAAGAAGGGCTACGCCGAGGCCGTGCAGGGCGAGCGCAAGAAGCGCTCGGTCACGCGCCGCGAGATCACGTCGCAGGTCGCCGCGAAGAACGTGACGAAGGCGCCCGTGATCTGGCGGTTCACGCCGAGCAACTCGCGCGCGTTCGGCATCTTCATCGACGAAGCGCGCTGCTGGATGGGCAACGAGGCCGGCCTCATCTACTCGCTCGATCACGACGGCAAGGTGCTCGATCAGTTCAAGCTCCCCGACGGCGTGAAGTGCATCGTCGCCGACGAAGACTGGCTGTACGCCGGCTGCGACGACGGCAAGGTCTACGACCTCGGCGGCAAGGTGCCGCGCGTCGCCTACGAGATCGCCGACAACATCGACATCTTCTGGCTCGACATCAAGGACGGCGTGCTCGGCGTGTCGGACGAAGCCGGCAACGTCGGCGTGTTCAACCACGAAGACGAGTCGCAGTGGATGAAGAAGTCGAGCGGCAGCGCGGGCTGGATGATCCGCTGCGACGAGCTCGGCGTCTATCACGGTCACTCGGCCGGCATCACGATGTACGACTGGGAAGACGGCAAGCAGATGTGGCACCAGAAGACCGACGGCTCGGTCCTGTTCGGCTGGCAGGAAGAGTCGACGGTCTACGCCGCGGTCTCTAACCAGAAAGTGCAGCGCTTCACCAAGCGCGGCACCGATCCGAAGTCGTACAAGTGCGACGCCGCGGTGTTCTCGTGCGCGGCCGCCGACGACGGCAAGTACGTGTTCGCCGGCGACAACTGCTCGGCGGTGTACTGCTTCGCCGAGGACGGCGAGCGGCTGTGGAAGCTCAACACCGGCTGCGGCTCGGCGTACTCGATGCAGTTCTTCAAGGGCCGGCTCTACGTCGTGACGACCGACGGCAGCTTCGCCGCGATCGATGCGAGCGAGGCCGCGATCGCCGCCGCCAAGGCCGGCAACGTGCCCGAGGCCAAGGCGATCAAGGCGCCGAAGGCGGCTGCCGCCGAGGCGGGCGCCGCGGTCGAGACCACGCGCACCGCCGGCGATGGCGTGATCGTCGAGTGCTACAAGGAAGGCAGCAAGCTGCGCATCCGCCCGGTGTCGGAGGGCTACAACAAGAAGTGGGCGGTGCAGTTCCCGAAGGATCTGCGCGAGCTCGGCGCGAAGTACGTCGTCGACGAGCTGCGCGAGAGCGGCTCGGGCGGCTTCTATCGCGCGCACGGCAACATCAGGAAGCTCGCGAACTAGCTCGGTCGCTGCGTGAAGCTGATCAAGCAGACGAAGCTCGTCTTCGCGGAGGGGCGGAGCGACAAGGTCTACGAGATCGATCTGTGCGAGGTCGGGCCGAACCAGTTCGTCGTCAACTTCCGCTACGGCAAGCGCGGCGCGGCGCTCAAGGACGGCTCGAAGACGGTCGCGCCGGTCAAGCGCGACGAGGCCGATCGCGTGTTCGACAAGCTCGTCAAGGACAAGGTCGACTCCGGCTACGTCGCGGAGGGCGCGGCGCCGGCGCCGCGGCCGGTCGAAGCGGCGCGGCCGAGTGCGCCACCGCCGCCGGCGCCGGGCACGATCCCGGTCGGCCAGGATCCGCGCGCGCAGAAGATCCTCGATCGGCTCGCGCAAAAGGACGCGGGCGGCGGCGGGCGCGCGTGGTTTCGCGCCGGCACGCCGCGGCGCAGCACGTGGCCGATCGAGCGCGCGATCTGGCGCGCCGGCGAGCTCAAGCTGCGCGAGGCCGAGCCGCTGATCACTCGCTGGATCGGCACGGGCGGCAACGATCCGAAGGGCAAGCTCCGCGACTACTGCATCGCGTGGGCGCTCGGCCGCTGCGGCTCCGGCGATGCCGCGATGCGCGCGCTCACGGATCTGTACGGCAATCCCGCGACGCCCGATCACGTCAAGCGGATCGCCGCCGAGTCGCTGCTCTTGATCGGCGATCGCGCGTCGAGCGACGAGTTCAAGGATCACCAGCTCGCGCACTTGCCGGGCCCGCTCGTCACGGCCGCGCGCGGCGGCAACGCCGAGGCGTTTGCCAAGACGCTCGACGACTTCGCGCTGCACCAGCACGCGCAGGTGCTGTACCAGCTGTACTTGATCGACAGCCCGACCGTGCGGCCGGCGCTGCTCGAGGCGCTGCGCAAGGCGCCGCTGCGCCAGCCGCTATTCCAGCAGCTGCGCTTCGTGTTCAAGGCGGCCGAGCTGCGCCGCGACGCCCGCGTGTTCGGCATCCTCGGCCATCGCTTCGAGAAGACGTCCGCGAACTACGCGCAGAGCCGGTGGCGCAGTCATCGCAGCAAGGAAGCGTTCGGCACCGCGACGCGCGGCTACCTGCGCCGCCGCGTGTGGCGCACGCTGCGCCGGCTCGGCCAGGTCGGCGATCCCGACTACTGCAAGCTCGCGGTCGGCGTGTTGCTCGCGTTTCGCGACAGCGACGCCGTCGAGCCCAAGCAGACCGCCGACGGTCGCGGCCGGCCCGTGCACTGGGATCGGTTCGCGCCGTTCCTCGCGTTCAACCACATCCTGTACGGCAAGAGCTCGCGTTACGAGCTCAAGCGCAACGGCAAGGCGTGGCGCATGAAGGCGCCGCACAAGCCGGGCGGCGCGGCGCCGGCCGAGCGTGAAGAGAGCTTCCCCGGATTGTGGGAGCACAACCCGGGCGCGCTGATGCAGCTGTGCGCCGAGAGCGAGTGCACGCCGGTGCACGAGTTCGCGGGCAAGGCGCTGCTCGCGTGCGGCGCGTTCCTCGACGAGCTCGAGCTCGACGACATCATCCTCTTGCTGTCGCGCCCGTACGACGCGACCGCGCGGGTCGGCTTCTTCGTCGCGAAGAAGCGCTACGACGCGGCGAAGCCGAACCTGGCGCTGCTCGCTGCGCTCGCCGCGTGCGCGCACGCGCCGGCCCGCACGCAGGCGTTCGCGTGGATCGACGAGCACCGCACGCTCGCGCTCGCCGACAGCGCGCTGCTCGCCGCGCTCGTCGTCGGCCGCGCGCCCGACACGCGCCAGTTCGCGCGGCGCCTGCTGCGCTCGGCCGCGCTGCCGCCGCAGGTCGGCCAGGCGCTGGTCGGCCGGCTCGTCGCCGCGCTGCTCGCGCTCGGCAAGGACGACAACGAGCTCGCGCTCGACGCCGTGCAGACGATGTCGTCGGCGCTCGCGCAGCACCTCGCGACCGTGAGCGTCACGATCATCCGCGACCTGCTCGGGCACGAGCTGCCGGGCGTGCAGGAGCTCGGCGCCGAGCTGCTGCTCCGCCACGATTCGCGCACCGGGCTCATCCCGGCCGATCTGATCCTCAGCGTGCTGCACTCGCCGCACGAGAACGTGCGCGCGGTCGGCATGCGCCTGCTCGGCGAGCTGCCCGACAGCGTGCTCGCGACGATGGACCAGCTGCTGCTGCGCCTGACCTGCGACGCGAACGCCGACATCCGCAACGCGTCGCGGCCGCTCGTGCAGCGCATCGCCGCGGGCTTCCCGGCCGCGCGCGACTCGCTCGTCGCGGGCCTCGTCGAGGCGCTGCTGCGGCGCCGGCTCGCCGAGGACGTGCCGAGCCACGTGCTGCGCGTCGTGCGCGACGATCTCGAGGCCGGCCATGGCAAGGTCGACAAGGACACGATCCTGCGCCTGCTCGCATCGGGCTCGCCGCACGCGCAGGAGCTCGGCGGCGTCCTGCTCGCGAAGAACGTCGCGCCCGACGCGCTCGAGCTCGACGAGATCGTCGCGCTCGCGAGCCACGAGATCCTGAGCGTGCGCCACGCGTCGTGGTCGATGTACGAGCACGGCCTCGCGCGCGTGCAGAAGAACCTCGCGTCGGCGGTGCGCATCCTCGACGCGAAGTGGCAAGACTCGCGGCAGTGGGCGATGGAGTTCTTCCGCCGCCCCGAGTTCCGCTTCACCGCCGACGTGCTCGTCGTCGTGATCGACAGCGTGCGCGAGGACGTCCAGGCCTACGGCCGCGAGCTGCTCCAGAAGCACTTCGACGACGGCGACGGGCCGGATCTGCTGCGCAAGCTCAGCGAGCACCCGGCGCGCTCGGTGCAGCTGTTCGCGACCAACTATCTCGAGCGGTTCGCGACCGGCAAGCCCGAGCGCCTCCAGCCGCTGATGCCGTACTTCACGAGCGTGTTATCGCGCGTGAACCAGGGCCGGATCGCGAAGCAGCGCGTGCTGAAGTTCCTGCAGGGCGAAGGCTCGCGCGACGCGAAGTCCGCCGCGATCGTCGTGCCGCTGATGTTCCGGCTCGCCGCGACGATCTCGATCGAATACCGCGCGGCCGCGATCGAGACGATGGTGGCGGTGCATCGCGCGCAACCGGCGATCGCGTTGCCGCTGAAGATCAAGCCGCCGCCGGCCCGAGCGGCCAAGGCGGCGAGGGCCTGATGCAGTTCGAATACGCGTTCCGCCGCAACTCGCAGGTCGCGAACCGGCCGGGCTCGACCGAGCTGTCGTTCTCGCCCGACACCAAGCGCGAGCCGACGTTCTTCTCGGGCGAGCTGCGCAAGGGCATCGCGTTTCGCGAGGCGATCAGCGCGCTGCACGACGTCGTCGTCTCCGACCTGCGCTTTCACCCCAAGGACAAGACCGCCTACAAGGAGTGGGCAGCCAAGCAGGAGCAGATCGACTGGGAGCAGGTCGCCGCGCAGCGCGCGACCGTCGCGAAGCAGATGAAGGATCTGCGCGAGCGGCTCGAGCTGATCCAGCGCCGCTCGGCCGAGCGCATGGCGCCGTTCTACAGCGCGCGCAAGCGCTACTTCGACTACCTCTACCAGAAGGATCGAGACATGTGGTTCGTGCTCGATCCGGTGATCACCGTCCATCCCGACGAGGTGTTCTTCGAGTGCTTCAGCCAGGACGAGTCGTCGTACGGCCGGCTCGGCGCGAGCTACGAGGTGTTCAAGAACATCGGCAATTTCAGCTGCGGCACGACGAACATCGATTACTCGTCGGCGCTGTACGACGAGTTCCAGAAGATCCGCAGCTACAAGACGACGAAGTTCGAGGTCGATTTGTCGGGCTTCGACGTGCGCACGCAGGGCGAGCAGGAGTTCAAGGAGAAGAAGATCGATCTCCCGGACTCGTGGGTCCGCGGCTTCCTGCAAGTCAACAGCGCGATGGCGCTGCCGGCGCGCGTGATCGAGCTCCACCCGATGGACGTCTACAACCTGTGCTTCATCCTGCGCCGGCACAAGGAGAAGAAGGGCCCGCGCTCGATGCGGTACAAGCTCACGCCCGGCGAGCCGGTGCGCGTCGTGTTCGATCCGTGGGGCACCGAGGTGATCTGCCGCCGCAGCGAGTACCGCGGCAAGGACAAGGAAGAGATCCGCGTGTGGGGCCGGCGCCGCCTCCACATCCTCGAGCGGCTCATCCCGGTCGCGAACAAGTTCACGGTGCACCTGCTCGGCCAGGGCCTGCCGTCGTTCTACGTCGCCGATCTCGGCGACATGACGTTCACGCTCGGGCTCTCGGGCTGGACCGCGAACGACTGGTCGACCGCCGGCAACTTCGATCTGCTCGCGCCGCGCGCCGACGTCGACGACTTCACGAAGCGCCGCGTGTTCGAGGCGCTCAAGGAGAAGTGGCTCGACACGCCGGACGCGCTGGCGAACCGGATCGCGGTGCCGCGCGCGGCCGTGCTCGGCGCGCTCGGCGCGTGGACACAGGCCGGCCGCGCGATGTTCGATCTCGCGAAGAACGTCTATCGCGCGCGCGAGCTGTCGCGCGAGCCGCTGCCGATGGACAAGCTGCGGTTCTCGAACCCGCGCGAAGAAGCCGCGACGCGCCTCTTGCAAGGCAACGGCGTGCAGTCGACGATGCGCCCGACTGTCGACGGCGGCATGGAGCTATCGGGCACCGTGAAAGATCGCAGCCACACGTACAAGCCCTCGCTCGTGATCGACGGCGACGCGCGCATCAAGAGCGGCCAGTGCGACTGCAACTACTTCCAGCAGAACAAGCTGTTCAAGGGACCGTGCGAGCACATGCTCGCGCTGCGCATGCACGATTCGCAACGTCACGCGAGGTGGTTCGCGTGAGAAAGGGGTTTTGACGCGCGGAGCGATCAGGCAGCAACATCTTGCAACCCGGGCGGCGGATCGCCGTCCTTGCAACCTGGCCTGACTTGCATCACTGGCCCGTTCTTGACTGTGCGCCGTCTGCCACTACCAGGGGATTCCGGAGACAATTCGGAGCATTCAATGCCCCCGGTAGTGGCGACGGCGCTGGAGTTGAACGAGCCAGTCCCATGAGCGTACGAAGGACTGTCTGACGCTCCGCGCGTCATCTTGTTATGGCCGACCGCAGGCAAGAGCTGTACGACCGCATCCGGTCCTCGTCGAAGGACGCGGTCGTGCTCGAGGAGATGATCCGGCTCGGCTTCTGGCCGGCGCGCGGGACCATGCCCAACGATCCCGCCGAGGAGATCCACGAGCGCACCGAGCTGCAGCGCCAGCTCGCGTCGCTGCAGACCGAGCAGAAGCGCCTGCACAACGTCGAGGCGCTGAAGAAGGCGCTGCACGAGCAGCGGCTCAAGGCTTCGAAGGAGAAGCAGAAGGCGACGAAGGAGCGGCGCGAGCGCGAGCGCGTGGAACGCGCGCAGGCGTGGGCGGCGAAGAAGAAGACCGAGATCGGCTTCCTCGGCCGCGGCGTGTCGGGCGGGCTCAACAACGTCGCGGCGGATCAGTCCAAGCTCGGCCGGTTCGCGCTGCCCGTGCTCGAGACGCCGGCGCAGATCGCGGCGGCGATGGGCATCACGGTGCCGACGCTGCGGTTCCTCGCGTTCGATCGCAGGACGTCGCAGGTCTCGCATTACAAGCGGTTCGAGATCCCGAAGAAGACCGGCGGCACGCGGCGGATCTCGGCGCCGATGCCCAAGCTCAAGGCGGCGCAGCGCTGGATCCTCGATCACGTGCTCGATCGCGTGTCGCTGCACGACGCGGCGCACGGGTTTCGCAAGCAGCGCTCGATCGTGACGAACGCGCGGCCGCACGTCGGCCACGAGGTCGTGCTGAACCTGGACTTGAAGGACTTCTTCCCGACGCTGACGTACCGGCGGATCCGCGGCGCGTTCCGCGGCCTGGGCTACGGCGAAGCGGCGGCGACGATCTTCGCGCTCCTGTGCAGCGAGCCCGAGGTCGACGAGGTCGAGCTCGACGGCATGACGTTCTTCGTTGCGAACGGCGCGCGCAAGCTGCCGCAGGGCGCGCCGACGAGCCCCGCGATCACGAACATCGTGTGCCGCCGCATGGACGCGCGGCTCGCCGGCGCCGCGAACAAGCTCGGCTTCACGTACACGCGCTACGCCGATGACCTGACGTTCAGCGGGCCGAAGACGGCCGATACCGGCGCGATGCTCGATCGCGTGCGGTTCATCGCGACCGCCGAGGGCTTCGCCGAGCATCCGAAGAAGACGCGCGTGTTGCGGCGCGGGCGGCGGCAGGAAGTCACCGGCGTGGTCGTGAACCAGAAGATGAGCGTCGACCGCGAGACGCTGCGCAAGTTCCGCGCGCTGCTCTTCCACATCGGCAAGGACGGCCCGAAGGGCAAGCGCTGGGGCACGTCGCCGGAGACCGGCGACGTGTTCGCGGCCGCGATCGGTTTCGCGAACTTCGTGCGCATGGTCGATCCCGCGAAGGGCGCGCCGCTGCTCGCGCGCGCGAAGGAGCTGGCCGCGAAGCACGGCTGGAAGCCGACCAAGCGCCCGCCGCCGAAGCCGCCGAGCGGCGGCGGTGGTGGTGGTGGCGGTGGTGGTGGCGGCAGGCCGCCCGAGCCGACTCCGCCGCCGGAGCCGACGACGCCCGCGCCCGCGCCCGCCGCGCCCGAGCCGGCGCCCGCGAAGAAGAAGAAGTGGTGGCAGATCGTGTAACGACAATGTTCGCGAGCCGGCGCCGATCTGCCGCAGCGTGCTGCCGGGTACGGTCGACTTCGCGCACGTCGTGCGCGAACGTCCACTCGTGGTTCGCAGCGTCGTCATCGCGCTCGTGATCGCGCGCGCGGCCGCGGCCGAGCCAGCGGCTGCGCCCGAGCTCGCCCCCGATCGCGTGTACGTCGCAGTCGCCGGCAGTGTGGGCTTCGGCACCGGTTCCAACGGCGCGACCGCAGCCGGCATCGATGCGGGATACCGGCCGGGCCCGGAACCGGTGCTCGCGCACGCGCTCGTGCTCGTCGGCGAGTTCGAACCGTATGCCGGCGGCTTCTCGGATCCGCCGGCCGGTCCGTCGGGCAGCTATCTCGCGGTGCGAGCCGGGATCGAGACCGACGCGTGCACGCGGGCGTGGTCGTGCCTGATCTTCGGCGCCGACGTCGGTTACGTGCAGGAGCACGCGAGTCAGTCGAGCGAGATCGATCCCGGCGTGGTGAATCGCGCGGCCGTGGTCGCCGGCCGGCTCGGCTTCGAGCTGCGCGCCGGCGCGGTGCGTGTCGCACTCACCGCCGACGGCCAAGTCGGCTACGGGCGCGGCTTCTCGACCGACACCAGTCCGAGCTCGATCGGCGTCGTGCTCTCGCTCGGCGGCAGGATCTGAAATTCTCGGCCGGCGCCGCGCGTTGTTCTCCCGATGCGCACCGCCATCCTCGTGACCATCGTCGCCGCGAGCTCGACGAGCTTCGCGCAAGCGCTCCCGGTTCCGAACTCGCCGTACCGGCAGGGCGCGAACCATCACATCGGCGACGACAGCTACGTCAAGCTGCGCGGCCACGAGCCGGGCCCGCGCGATCCCGAGGAAGACCGCATGCACGTGCACCTCTCGTACATGCACGACTACCTCGCGTCGCGGCCGGCGACCCGGCCCGAGCTCGCCGCACGCCGCGCCGAGATCCTCGGCTACCTTGCCGACTACGTCGCGAAGAACACGACCCCGATGAACGAGCACGTGCCGTGGCGCACGCCCGTGTTCATCGACGATCACGGCACGATCTGCGCGGTCGGCTACCTGATCGAGCGCACGACCGGTCGCGCGCTGCCCGAGAAGATCGCGGCGGAGCACCGCTACGACTACATCGACGACATCGCGCGCGCGATGCCCGAGGTCGCGGACTGGGTCGCGAGCTCGGGGTTCACGCTCGAGGAGATCGCGTCGATCCAGCCCGCGTACGACGCGCCGGAAGCCGAGTCGTGGCTGACGTGGGACCTCCACAAGTATCGCCAGCCCGACGGGCCGTACGAGCACAACGGCTGGCGCGGCGCGTTTCGCAGCGGTCAGATGGAGGGCGAGTGGACGGTGACCGACGACAAGGACCACGCGCTCGGCCGCGGCACCATGCACGCCGGCGCCGGCAAGTGGACGAGCTACTACGCCGACGGCAAGGTGCTCGGGCAAGGCCGGTTCGCGCGCAGCGCGGCCGACGGTCCGTGGAAGCTGTACTTCGAGAGCGGCAACCTCGCGGCCGAGGGCCGCTTCGACGACGGCACGCGCGTCGGCAAGTGGAGCTTCTATCGCGACACGCCGGAGCGCGCGCCGATCGCGCGCGGCTCGTTCTTCGACAACCGCGTCGAGGGCACGTGGCGCCACTACGACGACGACGGCCGGCTCGCCGCGATCTCGCGCACCGAGACGCCCGACCAGTGGCGCGCGGTCGATGGCGACTGGAGCGTCGACGGCGGCGAAGGCACGCTGCTCGAGATCGTCGCGCGGCCGGGCGAGATCGGGCACGCGATCCATCAGGGCACGGTCGGCAGCGCATGGCAGCGCCTCGACATGTACACGTTCGGCGGCGAGCGCATGTACATCCACCACGCGTACAACCACGAGACGATGTACGACCGCGACGGCTTCGCGCTCGTGCACGACGCCGCGGGCTGGCACGCGAGCGACTGCCACTGGGCCAGCATGCGCCGCGACATCGCGCGCGAAGGCGACATCGTCCAGCTCCACGGGCTGCTCTACCAGGAGGCGCGCCGCCGCGTGCACTCGAGCGGTCACGACATGGAAGGCGGCGACGACGACACCAGCGGTCCGAGGTGCGGCGCGGCTCGCGCGGTCTCGCCGGTGCGCGCCAAGCTGCTCGACGCGATCCTCGCGGCCCGCGACAAGGCGAGCTCGCTCAGCCCTGCGGTCGTGCGCGCCGCGGTGCTCGCGAACGGCCCGAGCGAAGCGAACTTGAATTCGGAAGCGGACGCGAGCCCCGATGGCGTCGCCGAGCGCCAGCAGGCGGAGGCCGACGCGCGCGACTATGCGAAGGTGCTCGCCGACAACATGCGGATGTACGTCGAGTGGCCGCATGTCGATAACCGGTTCGTCACGCTGTTCCAGACGATGCCGGGCCGTACGCGCGTGCATTGGTACGACCGCGGCAGCGACGCGCGCAGCCCGCAGTCGTAGCTGGGGCTACCGGCGCCACCGTGTAACCCGCAGGCGGCAAACCAGCGGGCAGCGGCACCGTGGAGCTCGCGGGTTGCGCGTGCCCGGCGTTTGCAGTGCGAGGGCGGCCATGACGACTCGCATCTCGATCGTGCTCGCGCTCGCGTTCGTGCTGTCGGCCTGCGCCGGATCCGGCTCCAGCGGCGGCGGCGGTGGTGGCGGCGGCGGCGGCGGTGGTGGCGGCGGCGGCAGCGTCGATGCCCCGGCCAGCGTGCCGGCGACGATCACGATCTCCGGCATGGCGATCGAGCAAGATCAGAACACCGAGACTCCGCAGGCGGGCGTCGCGATCTCGGCGTTCGCGGTCGGCGACGACTCGACCGCGCTCGCGAGCGCGACGACCGATTCGTCGGGCAACTACTCGTTGACCGTGACGACGAACGGTCAGCCGATCGACGGCTATCTCGAGGCCACGAAGTCGGGCCTGGTCGACACGTACGTGTACCCGCCGACGCCGATGGCGAGCGACTACTCGGGCGCGAACGCGAGCATGGTGTCGACGGGCAACTACACGGCGCTGGTCGGCATCGAGGGCGCGAGCTCGAGCAACGGCATGATCATTCTCGTCGTGCTCGACACGAGCAGCAGCCCGGTCACCGGCGCGACCGCGTCGAGCGACCCGGCGAGCGGCAAGACCGCGTACATGAACTCGAGCGGCGAGCCGTTCGCGACGTCGTCGACGTACAGCGATGGCCTGGCGTTCCTGCTCGACGTGCCGCCGACCGGCACCGTGACGGTCAGCGCGGCGAAGTCGGGCATGACGTTCGCGTCGCACGCGCTGACCGCCCGCGCCGGCGCGCTCACGACGACCGAAGTGCTCGCACAATAGGGTACGCTCGCGCTCGCGAGTACCTCGCCCAGAGCACGCCGACCATCGCGATCGCCGCAAGGAGCACGCTGCTGGTCGATCGCGATTACCTGTTCTATCTTCTAAGGTGATGTTGCGCGAAACCGTCCGCGTCCCGCTCGGGACGTCGCTGCTCGCGCTCGCCGCCGCGGTCGCGAGCACGCCGCACGCGACGCCGACGACTCGCGTCCAGCGCGTCGCGATCCGCGTCGACTGCGCGGCGCCGGCCGCGTGCCCGCTTGCCGAGTCGCTCGCGCTCGACGTGTGGAGCGAGGACCGCGGACCGGGCCTGCCGCTCGACGTCGTCGTGCCGGCGACCGCATTGCGCGCGCTCTCCGACTTCGAGATCCTCGATCCCGACATCGACGCCACCGCGCGTGCCGAGTCCGAGCGGCTGCACGCGGCGTCGGCGGCGCGGCCGGGCGAGGACTGGTTTGCCGAGTACCGCGACTACGACGCGATCGCCGAGCATCTGCGCGAGCTCGCCGCCGCCGCGCCCGATCGCGTCGCGATGCAGGCGATCGGCGGATCGATCGAGGGCCGCCCGATCTGGGCCGTGCGTATCGGTCGCCGCGGGCCCGGCGTCACGCCGATCTTGATCGACGGCACGCAGCACGCGCGCGAGTGGATCGCCGCGATGACGACGACGTGCGTCGCCGATCGGCTCGTGCGCGACTACGACCGCGACCCGGCGATCCGCGCGTTCGTCGATCGCACCGAGCTGTGGGTCGTGCCGGTCGTCAACCCCGACGGCTACGATTACACGTGGGGCACCGACCGGTTCTGGCGCAAGAACCGGCGCGGCGGCTACGGCGTCGATCTCAACCGCAACTTCGCGATCGCGTGGGGCGGCGATGGCTCGAGCAGCAGCAAGCGCTCCGAGATCTATCGCGGCGAGTACGCGTTCTCCGAGCCCGAATCGGCGGCGCTGCGCGATCTCGCGAAGCGCGAGGGCATCGCCGTGCACGTCGACTTCCACGCGTACGGCCAGCTCTTGCTCTATCCGTGGGGCTACACCGCATCGCCGGCCAAGGATCGCGATCGCTTCGCCGCGGTCGGCGATCGCATGGCCTCGGCGATGTACGCCGCGCACGGCACGCGCTACTCGCTCATGCAGAGTGTCGAGCTGTATCCGGCGTCGGGCACGATGGAGGACTGGATGTACGGAGAAGCCGGCGCGCAGTCGTTCACGATCGAGCTGCGCCCGAAAGGCCGCGGCGGCTTCGTGCTGCCGCCCGACCAGATCCGCCCGACCTGCGACGAGGCGCTCGCCGCGCTGCTCGCGCTGCGCGACGCGCACTAAGGTTAGATTCGACGCGCGACGAGTGCTTGCCGCGATACCATGACGGCGTGTGGCTGGCGGCTCTCGTGGCGCTCGCATCGGCGTGTGGCCGGTGGGGATTCGAAACGCGCGGGGGGCGAGCGATGGCGCTGCGCGCGATGGCGTGTCCGATGGGATCGCGCCGGGCACGATCACGTGGGTGAAGACATTCGTCACGCAGGGTAACGGGGCGACGACCCTCTCCGACACGTTCGGTTCGTCCGCCACGGCCGGTGATGCGGTCGTGCTCCAGGTGTTTTGCGCCAACACGGTCGCACCGATCGGAGTCACGCTCTCCGCATCGGGATGGACGTTCACGCAACTCGGCGCGGTCGTCGGGTCCACGACGAGCGGCTACTGGGGTACGAGCTTCGCTGCGATCGCGCCGAGCTCGACGCCGACGACCTTCACCGCGAGCTGGACGGCGGCGATGCCGTGCACGTTCATGGACGAGCTCGGCGACGAGTTCGCCGGAGTCGATCCGAGCGGCGGAACCATCACGTTCGATGCGCACAGCGAGCTGCTGGCCAACGGCAACTGCACGACGAGTCTGACAACGCGTGACGCCGACGATGCGGTGTGGGCGGCATGCACGATCAACACCGTCACCGCAGTCGGCGCCGGTTACACGAAGAGCGCCGACGACGGCCACGGCGACTGGTCGGAGTACAAGCTGACCGCAGACCCGGCGAACACGATCGAGGGTGTGGAGTTCGACACGGTGAGCGGCATGGACGACTACGTCGTCACCGCGGTCACGATCAAGCCGGGCTGACTCGTCTGACACGGGCGGCGGGCGCACCGCGAATATCTGAGGCCCGCCCGTGCAAGTTCGCGTGCTTGCTCCGGCGCGATCGTTGCTGGAGCGAGCAGGATGGCGCGCTTCGTGGTGATGTTGCTGTTACTTGCAGGTACCGCATCGGCCGGTCCGGCTCCGGCCGCGGTCGCGTTCAACGAGCCGTTCGGCTGGCCGACCGGCAGCTCGGTCGCCGGCTCGCTGTACCTCGGGCTGACCGCACGCCAGGTGCTGCGCATCAACGTCGCGAGCTACGAGGACCTCGCGGGCGGCCTCGGCGACGGGATCAGCGAGTTCGAGGGCGGCGACGGAGCCGAGCGCGATGGCCACACGACCGACGTCGGCGTCGGCTGGCTCGCATTCCCGCGCGCCGCCTACGATGGCCCGATGTTCGAAGCGGGCGCGCTGTACCGCCACCGCGACCTGTCGGTGACCGATTACGACGCGGTGAACGTGTACGATGCGATCAACTCCGACGAGGTTGCGGCACGCGCCCTGGTCGGCTGGAGCTGGCTCTTCGATCGCCACGTGTTCGTGGCGCTGGCGGTCGGCGTGTCGGCTGGCTACGAATTCGGCATCGAGACGACGCAGGGTTGTCCGGACCAGGACCCGACGCAGATGACCACGCCGGTGCATCGCTGGACGGTCGGTGCCGAGACCTACTTGCGCTTCGGCGCCGTGCTCCGCTAGCGCCGCGCGCTCACTTCGGCATCGGAAACATCGAGAAGTGAACGTGACCGTCGTGGCCGCCGATCGGCGCGTGCGGGTGGCCGTCCTTGAGGAACTGGTTGCGGTGGATGAGCTCGTGCGGGGCGACCAGCGCGGCGGGATCGATCGATGGCAATGGCTCGGGTGGTTTCGTCATGCCCGGGCGATTTGCAGCGCCGGTGCCACGCACCCGGGCGGCCAGGTCCGCGATTTCGCGCGCGTGCCGAGCCGGGTGGCCATCGCCAGCGGGTTACGGACTGCCGACCAGACCGGTCACGTCGTCGGTGACGAGCTCGCCGCGCGCGTCGGGGCTGGCGACCGCCGTCGTGGTCGCCGAGAACGTCACGCCCTGGACGTGGCGCAGGTAATACGCCCACGCCGGCAGGTCGCCGAACATGTTCGATTCCGGGTACTGGCCGGGGTTCGCCTCGGGCGGTGCGCCGGGCACGCTGCCGAGCCCGCCGTCGAACTGCACCGCGACGCGGGTGAACGACAGGTTCGTGATGTCGTACGTGGTGCCATTGTAGATCTGGCCGGTGACGAGCGAGCCCTGGTGCGGCGAGCTCGGCCACGAGCCGGTCGCGCCCGCGATGTCGGTGAACGACACGTGGTCGATGCTGCCCAGCTTCGGCACGTCGCCGATCGGATGCGTCGTGCCGTCCTGCGCGAGGTAAACGAAGAACGCGCCGCCGGTGTGCGAGAAGTCGATGCGCTGGAACTGCATGCCTTCGATCGCCGCGCCTTGCCGCGACTCGACCGCCATCGCCGCGTACTGCACGTCCTTGACCCACGAGTCCTCGATCGTGATGTTCGAGAACGCGCCGTACGTCGCGGTGCCGACCTTGATGCCGTTCGAGCCGCCGTTGTTGCCCGTGAACACCGAGTCCTCGACGATCATGTTCGTGATGCCGCGCCGCACGCCGCT
>DATJXL010000244.1:0-44693 GCA_035500135.1 Kofleriaceae bacterium | reverse complement strand
GACGTTGCCGCGCCGCGAGATCGCCGAGCACGCGCTGGCGCATCACGGCGCCGCGGTCGTCGTCGCGTCGATCGACGACGCGGTCGCGTTCGCGAACAAGTTCGCGCCCGAGCACCTCGAGCTCGCGTGCGCCGACGCGCGCGCGATCGCCGCCCGGTGCACGACCGCCGGCGCGATCTTCATCGGCGCGTGGTCGTCGGAGGCCGCCGGCGATTACCTCGCCGGCGCGAACCACGTGCTGCCGACCGGCGGCGCCGCGCGCTACGCCTCGCCGCTCGGCGTCGCGTCGTTCCAGAAGCGGACGTCGCTGATCGAGTACACGCAGGAAGCGGCGGTCGCGCACGCCGACGACATCGCCGCGCTCGCGAGTTGCGAAGGCCTCGAAGGCCACGGCCGGTCGGCGCAGATGCGCAAGCCATGACCCTGCGAATCGATCCTGCGGTGGCAGCGATCGCCGCGTATCACGTGCCGCAGCCGCGCGACATCCGCGTCAAGCTCGACGCGAACGAGCTCGCGTTCACGCTGCCGGCCGAGCTGCGCGCGCGGCTCGCCGGCGAGCTCGCCGAGGTGCCGCTCGAGCGCTATCCCGATCCGCGCGCGCGCGAGCTGCGCGCGATCGTCGCGGCCGAGCTCGGCGTCGGCGGTGACCAGCTCGTGTTCGGCAACGGCTCGGACGAGCTGATCGGGATGCTCGCGGCCGCGCTCGCCGGGCCGGTCGCGTATCCCGCGCCGACGTTCGTGTACTACGCGCTCGCCGCCGCGGCGCGCGGCCGCCCGAGCATCGCGCTTCCGCTCGACGCGCGGTTCGAGCTCGACGAGGCCGCCGCCGTGCGCGCGATCGACGAGGCGCGCCCGGCGGTCGTGTTCCTCGCGCTGCCGAACAACCCGACCGGCACGCTGTGGCGCATGGACTTCGCGCTCGAGCTCGCCGCGCGCTTCCGCGACATCGCGATCGTCTCCGACGAGGCGTACTTCGCGTACAGCGGCCGCACCAACCTGCCGCAGCTCGCCGCCCACCCGAACTTGATCGTGATGCGCACGCTGTCGAAGGTCGGCTTCGCCGGCCTGCGCGTCGGCTACACCGTCAGCTCGCCGGCGATCGCGGAGCTGCTCGACAAGGTGCGCCCGCCGTACAACCTGAGCGCGCTCGACCAGCGCGCGGCGGTGTTCGCGCTGCGCGAGTGCCGCGCGTGGTCCGCGGCGCGCGCGGCCGAGATCGTCGTCGAGCGCGGCCGGCTCGCGATCGCGCTCGCGCGCCTCGGCTTCGAGGTGTTCGCGAGCGAGGCGAATCTCTTGCTCGTCCGCCGCGCCGGCGCCGGCGAGCTGTGGAAGCAGCTCGCGGCCCGCGGCATCCTCGTGCGCGACTTCGATCGCCCCGGACCGCTCGCCGGTTGCCTGCGCATCACCGTCGGCACGCCCGACGACAACGCCGCGCTCGTCACCGCGCTGACGGAGCTGTGCGCTACCTGATCGTCGCGCTCGCCGCCTGCTCGGCGGGCGCGCCCGGGCCGGGCATCGCCGTCGATCGCGCGATGGCGCACGTCGACGCGCTCGCGGGTGAGATCGGCCCGCGCGTCGGCGATACCGACCCCGCGCGCGCGGCCGCGGCGTACATCGCGCGCGAGGTGCCCGGCATCGAGCGGTTCGACGTCGGCGGCGTCGACTTGCCCGACATCGCGGTGCTCGGCTACTCGTGGCGGCCCGGGCGTCACGTCGACACGACCGACCCGGATCTGCTCGCACGGTTCGGGCCACCGGGGCGCGAGCTGGTGATCACCGCGCACTACGACACCGTGCCGGGCAGCCCGGGCGCGGTCGATAACGCGGCCGCCGTCGCCGTGCTGATCGAGCTCGCGCGCGTCTGGCGCGAGCATCCGCCCGCGCAGCCGGTGTTGCTGGTGTTCAGCGCGAACGAGGAGATCGGCCTGGTCGGCGCCGAGGCGCTCGCCGAGCGGCACGGCGACGAGGTCGCGTTCGCGATCGCGCTCGACCTGATCGGCGGCTCCGGCCCGCTCGTGCTCAACGGCGCGAGCACGCTGATCCGCGCGCCCGAGCTGCGCTGGATCGCAGACGCGGCGGATCGCGCGGGGGTCGTCGTGCGGGCGCCGCTGCCCCACCGCGTGGTCAGTCGCTGGTGGCCGCAGATCGAGCGAGCCGATCACGGTGCGTTCACGCGCCGCGGGATCCGCGCCGTGCACTTCTACAACCGCGGCCAGGACGGCGACTGGATCGATCTCGCGTATCACTCGCCCGCCGACGTGCCGTCGCGCGTGCATCGCGACGCGCTCGACGAGACGGGACGCTTGCTCCGCGCGCTCGCCGAGTCGCCGCCGCCCGAGCCAGGCGGCGACGACGGCTTCTGGCTGCCGCTCGCGGCGAACACCATCGTCCCGCGCTGGCTGCTCGTCGCGGTCGATGTCGCGCTCGCGGCCGTCGCGCTCGCGGGGCTCGCGCTGTTCGCGCGCTCGCGTCCGCGTCGCGGCCGCGGCGCTGGCTTCTTCGCCGCGCTCGTCTGCTATGCGGCCGCCGTCGCGGCGACGATCGCGGTCGAGCGCGCGTTCGCGGGCGATCATCCCGCGCCGTGGCTGCACGATCCGCTGCGCGCCGAGCTCGCCGAGGCGCTCGTGCTCGCCGGCGCGACGGGCCTGCTCGGGCGGCTCGTCGCGCGGCGCTGGCCGTGGAAGGGCGAGCGCCGGTTTCTCGCGGTCGCGATCGTGCTGCCGCTCGTGCTGGGAGCGTTCTGGCTCGCGGTCGGCGCGGCCGAGCTCGCGTGGATCTGGCTCGTGCCGGCCGCGCTCGCCGCGGTCGCGCCTCGCCTCGGCCGCGCGGCGCCGCTCGCGCTCGTCGCATCGGTCCTGCCGGCCGCGCTCGTGTTGTTGCCGGCGCAGCTGCGCGAGGCCGCGTGGAACGGTTTCCTGCCGGTGTCACTCCCGCTCGCGGCCTGGCTGGCCCTGTTTCTCGCTTCGCCACTCGGCGTGGCCGTCTGGTGGTCGCGTCGCACCGCGTCCGGCCCGCTGGGGACCCTCGTCCTAGCACTGGGGTGTGGACTCGCCGTTGCCGCCGGACTGGGGCTGCTCGCGACCGACCGCCCCGCCTGCACAGCCCAACAATTTCAACATCTTCATCTCGCGTGCGAGCTGCCGGGGACCTGGCGCTAGCTATTGCATTACCGATCCTTTACAACGGATTTTGGCCAGGAACGTATGACCAGATTCGCCCTCATCCTTTCGCTAGTTCTGGCTGCTGCCTGCGACGTCGGCGACGTCACCATGGGCATGGGTGGGGGTGGCGGTGGAGGTGCGGATGGCGGTAGCGGGGGTGGTGGCGGTAGTGCCCAGTTCGCGATGTGCGCGGATCCGGGAACTGCCGGCGTTCCGCATACCCACATCGCGAGCGGCACGAGCAACGCTGGCCAGGACTGCATGGCCGCCGGATGCCACAACCCGGCGAACCTGGGCACCGGCGCGCCGCCATGGAGCTTTGCCGGAACGATCTACACCGCGAGCGGCGGCTCGACGCCGGCGCCCGCTGCCGTGGTTCGCGTGCTCGACGCCAACAGCCAGCTCTACATCGCCGTCGCCGATCAGGACGGCAACTTCAGCTTCTATACCGCGACTCCGATCGCGTTCCCGGCACAGACCAACGTCACGAGCTGCCCGACCCTCACGTCTATGGGGACAACGATCACCGCGACCGGTCAAGGCGGTTGCAACTCCTGCCATTCGACAACGCCCGGCTCGCAGTCGACGCCGCTCGGCCTGATGTAGCGCACAGCGCGCTACTTCTTCTTCTTCCCCGCGATCAACCGCGCGTATGCCTCCGCCGCGCCTTCGCACGCGCGATGCACGTCCTCGATCTGCAGCGGCGTGAGCTCCTTGCCCTCGCCGTACAAGACGTTGACGGCGCGCTTGCCGATCGTGATCACCGCGGCGGTCGCGTGGCGCGGCTCGCCGCTGCCGAGCACCTTCCAGATGTAGCTGTTCACCGTCGACGGCGTCGCCGTGCCGTGAAACACGCCGCCGTCGGACGCGACCGCGGCCTGGACGACCGACGGCGCGTCGAGCGGCACGAGCAGGTGCTCGACGTGCGCGCGCCCGGGCATGTCGCCGAATGCCTTCCAGCCGAACGCGAGCTGGTCGCGCACCGCGAACAGCACGGCCGAGTCGAACATGCCGGACGCGAAGCCGAGCAGCACCTCGACGATCCGATTGCGATCGGTGACCGCCGCGAGCTCGCGCAGCGCGTCGTCGATCTTGATCGCCTGCGGCCGCGCCGTGTCGGGCGGCGCGCTCGCCATCATCGGCGGCGTGGTCACGCGATGCGGGCGCACGTGTGGCGCGGCTTCGGCCGGCGCGGCGTCGTCGGCGTCGAGCGTCTCGATCAGGTCCTCGGCGTCGAGCTCGAGCGACTCCGACTCGTCGAACATCTTCGCGATCTTCGCGCTGCGCAGACGCGGGCGCGGCCCGGGCGCGGCGACCGGCTTCTGCGGCGCGGGCGGCAACCCGGGCAGCGGCCGCGCGGGCAGGCCGACATCGGAGCTGGTCTCGTCGCTGCGCGGCGTGTCGCCGAACTTCAGGAAGCGCGGCGGGCGCGCCACGCCGTAGTAGCGCTCGATGTAGTAGTAGATGCGGACCTCGGGCGCGACTCGCGGCAGGATCCGGTAGCCGGTCAGCTGCGTGAGCGCTTCGAGCGTCGCGAAGTCGTGCGGGTCCTCGATCGCGGCGATCAGCTGGCGATCCTGGATCAGCAGCGGCACGCACTTGTGCTTGAACGCCTGCGCCGGCTGGAGCAGGCGCACGGCGGGCAGCCGCGCGCGCTCGAGCATGGCGCCGGTCGCGATCGGCGTGCCGAGCTCGAGCCCGAGGTACACGGTGAGCGCCTCGAGATCGACGAGGCCGTGCTCGACCAGCACGGTGCCGAGCCGGCCGCCGTCCTTGGCCTGCGCGGCGAGCGCGTGCTTGAGCTGCGCCTCGCTCAAGCGGCCGTCGCGCACGAGCATCTCGCCGAGCCTCATCTTCGTCTGCGACGGTAGCACGAGCGTTTCGCAGGCTGGAGTTTTGGGGGCGGCGTGCTATTCGTGAGCCGTGAGGACCTGGCAACGCGCGATGGTCGCGCTCTTGCCGCTCGTGGCGTGCCGCGGGAAGCAGGAGCCCGCGCCCGATCCGAGCGTGGAGGTCGAGCCCGCACCGGGGCCGAACGAGCCGCCGGCGCCGTCGCCGGAATTTCCCGAGGGCACGCATTCACTGCGCCTGGTTCGCACCGTCGGCGTACGCATCGAGCCCGGCGAAGACGCCAAGCGCATCGGCACGGTCGCGATCGATACGCGCGTCGGCTGGACGCGCACGCAGCCGGGCAAGGGCTGCGACAAGAACTGGATCGAGATCGCGCCGCGCGGCTGGGTGTGCGGCGACTACGTCGCGCCGAGCAAGAAGGAGCCGTACGGGCAAGAAGTCCCGCACCTCGATCGCGGCGAGGTGGTGCCCGGCGTGTACGGCAAGGTCACGCAGGCCGGCGCGGTCACGTACGTCGTCGACAAGCCGGAGCGCCACAAGAAGGGCCCGAAACGGGATCCGGCCGCGCCGAAGAAGGAGCTGACGCTCGTCGAGGACGCGCCGGTGATCGGCTCGGTCAACGTGCGTCGCTACGACGAGCTCGAGGTCGGCGGCAAGACCTACTGGAAGATCGCGCAAAAGGAAGGCGAGTACGTGCTGAAGTCGGCGATCACGCTGCACCAGCCGTCGCACTTCGAAGGCACGCGGCTCGGCGACGACATCGGCTGGGGCGTGCCGATCGCGTTCGTGTGGCCACGCGGCGGCGGACCGACCGCGTACGTGCTCGCGAAGCAAAACGGCGGCGGCATCGTGCGCGAGATCGCGGCGCGCACGCCGGTCCCGATCCTCGAGGTCGCTGCAGGCGCCGATGCCAAGCCGACCGCGTATCGCATCGGCGACGGCGAATGGATGGCGCCGCCCGACGTGCGCGTGTTCACGCCGCTGCCGCCGCCGCCCACGCTCGGCGAGAACGAGCGCTGGATCGACGTCGATCTCGACGCGCAGATCCTCGTCGCCTACGAGGGCACGCTGCCGGTGTACGCGACGATGGTGTCGAGCGGCGGCAAGGAGACGCCGACCGAGACCGGCCTCTATCGCGTGTGGATGAAGGAATCCGAGGCCGACATGAAGGGCCTCAACGGCGAGGATCCGTACTCGGTCGCGACCGTGCCGTGGACGCAGTACTTCTACCCCGAGCGCGATCTCGCGCTGCACACCGCGTACTGGCACGATCAGTTCGGCCATCCGCGCAGCCACGGTTGCATCAACCTGGCGCCGCGCGACGCGCGCTGGCTGTACTTCTGGAGCGACCCCCAGGTGCCGCCGGGCTGGACGATGTCGGCCGGCGTGGTCGAGGCGCCGGGCTCGGTCGTGCGCATCCGCTCCGCCGCCGACCCGACGCCCGCGTGGAAGGGCTATGCCAAGCGGGTGGTCGAGGCCCGCCAGGCCGTGGCGCCGTGACGACAGGCGTGGTGCAAGCGCCACGCTGACCGCCGCTTTCCACGCGATTTCACGAGGCTGCCACGTGGCGTGATGCTTGCTGAACCAAGCGGCATGGCCCGCTTACTCGCGTTGGTGATGGCGCTCGCGCTCGTGCCGGCATGCGAGCACATGGGCAAAGGTGGCGGCGGTGGCGGTAGCTTCGGCCATTCGAGCTGGGGCGGAAGCAGCGGCGGTGGTGGGGGCGGTGGGGGTCACGCGCCGTCGTCGGCGCTGTCGTCGTCGGGCGGCTCGTCGTCGTCCTCGCATTCGTCGTCGCATCCGTCCTCGTCCTCGCTCGCGGAACGCACGGCCGATGGCGTCGTGGAGACTGCGGCGGCGGTCGGCGAGGCGATGCTCGAAAACCTGGCGATCGCAGGCAGCTCCCCGGTGACGGTCACGCCGGTCGGGCAGACGTCGGATCCGGATGCAATGGTCGGCGACCTCTGTCTCGATTGCCCGGATGCCGGCAACTGCGACAGCTGCCCGGCCGGTCCGCGCGGCGCGCCTTAGATCACCGGAAGCTGACGCGCGCGCACGCGCGCCTCGGCTGCATCGCACGCGCGCACGAGCGCGTCCCCGAAATGAAACGCGAGCGCCTCGCGCGCGACGCGATACAACGTCGGCGCGTCGCGTTCGTAGGCGCACGAGTAATCCTCGTAGTCGTCGCTGACGACGATCGTGTCGCTCGTGTAGCTGAGCGGGAACAGCTGGCAGACCAGCGGCTTCACCGAGCGGTAGTCCCAGCCGTTCGCGACCGCCGCGCGGTGGATCGCGCAGCCGCGCGCCGACTGCTCGGGCTGCGCGAGGAACAAGCAGCCGCCGCCGAGTACCGCCGTGCGCACGACCGTGCCCGAGCGCGTGTCGGGGTCGAGCTCCGGATCGGTGTCGTCGAACCACGGCTCCGCACGCGCGTCGGCGCGCAGCACCTCGCGAATCTCGTCGGCGTGCGCTTCGATCGCGGCGCGCTCGTACAGATCGACGTCGCAGCCGTGCTGGCAGCACGCGTCGAGCTTGACCGCGCCGGTCTCGTGCATCGTGCAGCGGTGGCTCATGCAGTCGGCGACCACGCGGCGTGTGAAGATCGCGAGCTCGGCGCGCGGGAAGCGCGGATGATCGAGCGCGACGACGGATTCCGAGACGGACATCGGCGCGCAATCTAGCAAGTCGAGAGCAGCTCCGCGAGATCGATGCGCGCGTCGTCGCGGTCATTCACGGCGAGTACCAGCGCGGACAGCGTCTGCTGGTCGAGCACGCAGTCGGCATCCGGCGCGGTCTGCGTGAAGTTGCGGAAGCACGTGCGCACCACCGGGAGCGCGCCCTCGCGCATCCGGATCGGAGCGCCGTGCGAGCGGCAGGTGATCGGCCGCGCGGTGTAGATCGCGCAGCGACCGGCGTCGTCGAGCGCCGCGCAGCGATCGATCGCCGCCGCCCGCGCGCGTTCGACCAGCGCCGTGCGCTGCTCGGCCGGCCACGCTGCGACCAGCTCGCGGATCGCGTGCGCCTCGACCGCGGTCACCGACAGCCGTACGTGGCAGCAGTCCGAGCAACCGCTACCGCACTGCATGTCGGAGCCATGCCGCGCCTGTACGCGCGCGAAGAACGCGTCGACCTTCGCGGTCAGCTCGCCGTAACGCGACATGCAGCACGACCTCGCCTCAGTGTATACGGATGGACGTGGACCTCAACGACATCGTCGTGTTCGCGAAGGTCGCGGAGACCAAGAGCTTCACCGGGGCCGCCGAGGCGCTCGGGCTGCCGAAGTCCACGGTCAGCCGCAAGCTCGCGCAGCTCGAGGAGCGGCTCGGCGTGCGGCTCGTACAACGCACGACACGCAAGCTCGCGCTCACCGACATCGGCGAGGCCTATTACGACCGGTGCGCGCGCATCGTCGCCGACGTCGCGTCGGCCGAGCAGCTCGTCACCGACATGCAGGCCACGCCGCGTGGCCGCCTGCGCATCTCGGCGACGGTCGACTTCGCGACGCGCTACCTCGGCGACATCGTCTCGGTGTTTCTGGCGGAGCATCCCGAGATCAACGTCGAGATCGACGCGACCGATCGCGTCGTCGATCTGATCGAGGATGGCTTCGACGTCGCGATCCGGTTCGGGTCGCTGCCGGAGTCGTCGCTCGTCGCGCGCCGGCTGTGCGGCGTCGCGCTCGTGCTGTGCGCGTCGCCGGCTTATTTGAACGCGCGCGGCACGCCGAAGCACATCGAGGAGCTCGACGAGCACGATCACGTGCTGTTCACGCCGGTGTCGCGCAATCAGACCTGGACGATGGCCCACGGCGACGCGACCTACGAGTTCGGCCGCCCGGCGCGGTTCGCGTCGAACAACTACGGTGCGGTGCTGCACGCCGCGCTCGCCGGCGCCGGCATCGCGCTGCTCTCCGACTTCATGGTCGCCGATGCTCTTCATTCCGGCGCGCTCGTACGCGTGCTGCCCGAGTGGGCGACGCGCACGACCGATGTCCACGCGGTCTATCCGGCGCGGCAAAATCTGCCGCCGCGGCTCGCGTTGTTCATCGATCACATGGTGAAGTCGCTCCATCCGCCGCCGTGGCAGCGGTGACGAGCCGACATGTCGATCACCTGGGACGACGTCCGCGAGTTCAACCAGCAGTACCTGCTGCCATTCGGCGTGAAGCTGCTGCTCGCGATCGCGATCTTCATCGTCGGTCGCTGGATCTCGAAGGCGATCCTCGCCGCGCTCGATCGGATCATGGCGCGCGGCAAGCTCGACGTCTCGCTGCGCAAGTTCCTCGGCGACGTCGCCTACGCGGTGATGTTCGTCGTCGTCGTGATCGCGTCGCTCGACACGATCGGGCTCAAGACCACCGCCGTCGTCGCCGTGCTCGGCGCCGCCGGCCTCGCGGTCGGCCTCGCGCTGCAGGGCTCGCTGTCGAACTTCGCGGCCGGCGTCATGCTGATCATGCTGCGGCCGTACAAGGTCGGCGATGCCGTCGTGATCGGCAAGTATCTCGGCCGCGTCGACGTGATCAAGGTGTTCAACACCGTGCTCGTCACGGCCGATCATCGCGAGGTCACGATCCCGAACGCGACGATCATCGCCGCGCCGATCGAGAACCTCACCGCGCTCGGTCACCGCCGCGTCGACCTGATCGTCACGATCACCGGCGCGACGACGATCGATCGCGCGAAGGGCCTCCTGCAGGACGTGCTCGCGAACGACGAGCGCGTGAAGCAGCAGCCGCCCGCGACCGTCGACGTCGCCGAGGTCAGCGACGCCGGCGTGAAGCTGTACCTGCGCCCGTGGGTCGCGGTCGACAGCTACCAGCAGGTCGCCGCCGACACGATGGAGCGCGTCAAGGAGGCGATGGAGAGTGCGGGCCTGAAGTACTCCGTGCAGCTCCAGGTGCCGACCGCATGACCGTGAAGCAACCGCGGCTCGTCGCGGCCGGCGCGATCAACGGCGCGGTCGCGGTCGCGGCCGGCGCGTTCGCGGCGCACGCGCTGCGCGGGAGCGTCGACGATCACGCGCTCGGCGTGTTCGAGACCGGCGCGCGCTATCACATGTACCACGCGCTCGCGATGGTGCTCGCCGGCGCGGTCGGCGCGCGCTCGTCGGCGTGGATCTTCCAGCTCGGCATCGTGCTGTTCAGCGGCAGCCTGTACCTGCTCGCCGCCGCCGACGTGCACGCGATGGTGTTCGTGACGCCGTTCGGCGGGGCCGCGTTCATCGCCGGCTGGATCTGCCTCGCGATCTGCGCGGTCAAGGCGGCGAAGGTCACGGCCAGTAGCGGCTGACGAACCAGCTCGATCCGACGTCGCCGGCAACGACGTAGCGGCCCTGCGAGTCGATCGCGATCGCGGTGGCCTCGCCGGCGTCGTTCGTCGCGTCCGGAAACACGATCTCGAGCTCGCCGCCGCTGCCGAATGTCGAGTCGGGCGCACCGTGCGCGTCGAGCCGGTACAGGCTCGCGCCGCTCGCCATCGCGTTCGCGAACCGACCGACGAGCACGAGCGAGCCGTCGGCCGCGATCACGCCGGCCTGCGCCGCCGCGAAGGCCTCGCCGAACGTCGAGTGGAAGATGCCTCCATTCGCGTAGCTGCCGTCGAGCGCGCCGGTCGGCCCGATCGCGACCGCGAACACCTCCGACGCGTTCGCCATCGACGCCGGCGTGTACAGGTGCGAGCCCGCGTAGACGAAGCCGCCGGCCGCCGACGTGCCGACCGCGGCGATCAGCGCCTCGTCGCTCTCGCCGAGATCGAACGCGGTGACGGCGTCGAGAAACGCCGTCGCGTGCGTGAAGCTCGACGTGTAGTGTGCGACGCCGGGATCGACGTCGGCGCCGGCCGTCGTCTGCACTTGTCCGGCAAGCGCGACGCCACCGTCGCTCGCGAACGCGACCGCCTCCGGGAAGAACAGCGGCGCGGCCAGCGCGTCGGAGAACACGCCGGCCGTGCCGAACGTCGGATCGAGCACGCCGCCCGACGTCAGCCGCGCGATCTCGACGGTCGCGGGCATCGCGCCGCCGGCGGCGAGCACGCGGCCGTCGGCGAGCACCTCGACGCCGGTCGCGTAGCCGTTCGCGGCGCCGGCGAGCGCGACGCCGCCGGTGCCGAACGTCGCATCGAGCGCGCCGGCGGCGGTGAAGCGCACGATCGCGAGCTCGCTCTGCGCGCCCGCCGTGCCGGCGACGAGCACGGAGCCGTCGGGCGCGAGCGCGGCGCCGTACGCGTACGTCGTCGCCGTCGAATTCGGCAGCTGCGCGATCACGAGCCCGCCGCCGAAGCTGGGATCGATGTGGCCGTCGGGCGTGTAGCGCGCGACCGCGAGCTGCGGCGTCGACGCGATGCCGATCAAGCCGACCGCGACGACGTGATCGTCGGGCGTGACGAGCAAGCTCACGACGCGCTGCTGCGCGCCGGCCTCGGTCAGCGTCACGCCGTGCTCGCCGAAGCACGGGTCGAGCACGCCGTGGCCGGCCGGTCGCGAGCAATCGAGCGCGGCATCGACGGCGGGTTTCGGCGTGACGTTGCCGCACGCCGCGGCCGCGACCACGAGGCTCCACCGCATCGCGCGATCTTACCCGACGATCACGTCCGCGGTGTCCTCGTGCTCCTCGACGCGGATCGGGACGTCGAGGAACTCGCGGATCGTCGCGATGTTCGTGTGCGCGTGATCGGTGAGCGGCGCGAGCGTGCGAAACCGGCCGCCGCCGGCGACCGCGAGCGGCAACAGCAGCTGGTCCGCGAGGTGCTCGCCGACGGGCACGCCGCACTCGAGAAAGTCTTCGAGGTCGTCGAGCGCGTCGTCGGCCACGTCCTCGGCGGGGTAGCCCTTGCGGCCGTGCGACGTGCACAGCTCGCGCGCGCCGCTCGCGAGCTCGACCTCGGCCATGAAGCAGTTGTGCGGGCCGCAATCGGCGAGCTCGCGGATCTCGCACGCTGGCTCGTTCAGCCGCTCCTGGGCGACCGCGCACTCGCGCTCGGCGATGTGGCGCGGCAGCCTTGCGACGATCGCGGTCGCACGCCGTGCGACGACCGCGCCGGCCTCGACGAGGGAGATCGGCGCGAGCTTGCCGCCGCGCACGTCGAGCACGACCCGCCCGCCGCCTTCGGGCGGCGTGCCGTGGCGTTCCATCGTGACGCCGACGTCGGCGCCCATCGCGCGCAGCTGCGGCACGAACACGCGCTCGACGAACTCGAACGGCGGCGCGAGCGGGTTGTGCGTGCCGCCGGTGATCACGGCCCGCACCGCTTGCCCGCGCGCGATCGCGGCGACGACGATCGTCTGCACGACGAGCAGCGTCGAGCCGGCGCTGCCGATGTCGACGTCGATCTCGGGAGGCGCCTCGCTGCCGGGCGCGAACACGAGGTCCTGCGCGCCGAGCGGCGGCAGCGTGATCGGCGCCCCGCACAGCTTCGCCGCGGCCTCGACGCAGGCGAGGTGCTGGCGCTGCAACCCCGGGTTCTTGCGACCCGCGCGGATCTTCTTCATCCGCAGCTTGCGACCCGTGACGATCGCGAGCGCGAGCGCCGTGCGCAGGATCTGCCCGCCGCCCTCGCCTTGCGAGCCGTCTATCTCGACCGGCAGCCTCATCCCTTGACGCACACGACCTGCCGCAGCCTGTGCACGATCTCGACGAGCTCGTCCTGCGCGGCCATGACCTGATCGATCGGTTTATACGCCATCGGCGTCTCGTCGATCACGTCTGCGTCCTTGCGACATTCGATGCCGGCGGTCGCGCGCGCGTGATCCTCGAGCGAGAACCGCCGCTTCGCCTCGCCGCGCGACATCGCGCGGCCGGCGCCGTGGCTGCACGAGCAGAACGATTCGCGGTTGCCCTTGCCGCGCACGATGAAGCTCGCCGCGCCCATCGACCCCGGGATGATGCCGAGCTCGCCCGCGCCGGCGCGCACGGCGCCCTTGCGCGTGACGAAGATGTCGTGGCCGAAGTGATGCTCGCGCGCGACGTAGTTGTGGTGGCAGTTGACCGCGGTCGCGCCGAGCTGAAACCGCGGCAGCTCGGCGCGCGCGGCGGCGATCACGGCATCCATCATCAGCTGCCGGTTCGTGCGCGCGTAGCGCTGCGCCCACTCGACGCCCTCGACGTAATCCGCGAAGTGCCGGCTGCCTTCCTGGAAGTACGCGAGGTCCTTGTCGGGCAGGTTCGCGACGTGCCGGCGCATGTCGTGCTTCGCGAGCTCGATGAAGTACGTGCCGATGCGATTGCCGACGCCGCGCGAGCCCGAGTGCAGCATGAACCACACGAGGTCGCGCTCGTCGAGGCAGACCTCGATGAAGTGGTTGCCGGTGCCGAGCGTGCCGAGGTGGTTGACGTCGTTACCCTGGCCGATGCGCGGGTGCTTGGCGACGAGCGCGCGATACGCCGGCACGAGCTCCTGCCACGCGGCCTCGGCCGGCTTGGGGATGCGATGCCACGCGCCGCGGTCGCCGCGCCCGCCGTGCGCGGTGCGGCCGTGCGGCACCGCGGCCTCGATCGCGGTGCGCAGCTCGTGCAGCGAATCGGGCAGCCGGTTCGCCGGCAAGTCGGTCTCGATCGCGCACATGCCGCAGCCGATGTCGACGCCGACCGCGGCCGGAATGATCGCGCGCTCGGTCGGCACGACGCTGCCGACCGTCGCGCCGATGCCCCAGTGGACGTCGGGCATCACCGCGAGGTGATGGAACACGATCGGCAGCCGCGCCACGTTCTCGAGCTGCTTGCGCGCCGAGTCCTCGACGCCGACGCCGCGCGTCCACGCCTTGATCGGCACGCCCTCGGTCTCGATCAGCTCGTATCCCGCCACACGCATCTGTAGCAATTTCGTGCTCGCTCGGCACGTTACCTCGTGAAAGGTTCCGCGCGATGTGGCTCCTGTTCCATCACGAACGTGGCGCGAAGCTGGTCGCGGGCGGGCGCACGTTCGTCGAGCAGTGTCCGACGTGCGAGCGCAAGACCCGGTTTCGCGAGATCGAGATCACGGAGCGTGCCGGCATCTGGTTCTTGAATCTCGACGACGACAAGCGGCGCGGTTTTCGCTGCGACGTCTGTGAGGACGTGTTCGATCTGCGCGATCAGCCCGAGCCCCAGCCCGAGCCCCAGCCCGAGCCCGCATCCGAGCGTGAACCCGTACCGCGGCCGCGGCCGAGGCCCGCGATCGACGCGAGCCGCATCGAGGACGAGCTCGCCGAGCTCAAGAAACGCCTCGGGCGGTGAATCGGTGATAGCCTGGCACAGGTGCGCGGCATCGTGGTCGCGATCGCGCTAATGGGCTGCGACAGGCTGCTCGGCCTGACTGCGGTCAAGCCGATCGATGCGGCCGCGATCGATGCGCCTTCTGCCCCGCCGCACCTGACCCAGGCCTTTGCCTGGCAACTCGATAACAACAAGCCGCAGCTCGCACTTCTCGACTACCCGGTGGGGCTCGCGTTGCCCGCGAGCCTTGTGGTCGTCACCGTCGGGCTGGGCAACAGAACCCCCGGACCAACGATCGATTCGGTGACGTACGGAGGAGCTCAGCTGAACATGCTCGTCGCGATCGCCGGCATCCCGGCCGCGAACGACGACACGAGCACGCTGACCGAGCAATGGTGGCTCGCCGCGCCGCAGCTGGAGTCGGGAGATCTGATGGTGGTGCTGGGAAGCGTCGGGTCGAGCACACACCTGAGCGCGATGTTCTTCGCCGGTGTCAACCAGCAGCAACCGTTCCACGACAAGCAGACGATCACTGGCGACGACACGAGCTCGATGATCACGGTCGCCACGAATCCCGACGAGATCGTCGAAAGCGTCACCGGCCAGGGCAACAGCATCATCGGGCCCGGCTCGGGATCGACATCCGCGTTCGAGGATAACGGCACGAACGGCGACTCGCTCGACAACGCGTGGGGCTCGATCACGCCCAGCGCGGGCTCCAACACGACCGTCCAGTGGCTGTATGATCCTGGCATCGCCGACGGGTTCCAGACCGTTGCCGCATCGCTGCGACCGTGATCGGTTCAGCGATAGCCCTGCGCCTGCAGGTGGAACAGCGTCGCGTAGCGGCCGCCGAGCGCGACGAGCTGGTCGTGCGTGCCCCGCTCGACGATGCGCCCGCGGTCGAGCACGATGATCTGATCCGCCATGCGCACGGTCGAGAACCGGTGCGAGATCACGATCGCGATCTTGTCCTCGGTGAGCGCGCGGAAGCGCTCGAAGATGCGCACCTCGGCCTCGGCGTCCATCGACGCGGTCGGTTCGTCGAGCACGAGGATGTCGGCTTCGCGGCGCATGAACGAGCGCGCGAGCGCGACCTTCTGCCACTGGCCGAGCGACAGCTCGCGGCCGGAGCGGAACCAGCGCCCGAGCTGGGTGTCGTACTGCTCCGGCATGTCGACGATGAACGGCTTGGCGAGCCCGCGATCGGCGGCGTCGTCCCAGCGCACGCGATCCTCGTACGCGTGATCGTCGCCCGCGCCGATGTTCTCGCCGACCGTGAGCTGGTAGCGCACGAAGTCCTGGAAGATGACGCCGATCCGGTGATGGATCGCGGCCGGCGACCACTCGCGCAGGTCGCGGCCATCGAGCAGGATGCGCCCGCCGGTCGGCTCGTACAGGCGCGTCAAGAGCTTGATCAGCGTCGTCTTGCCCGAACCGTTCTCGCCGACGATCGCGAGCTTGCTGCCCGGCGGAATGTGCAGGTCGATGCCCTCGAGCGCGGGCTCGCGCGCATCGGGGTAGGTGAACGACACGCCCTCGAAGCGCACGCCGTCGCCCGGCTTCGTGCCCTCGGTCGCGGTGCCGCCGGCCGAGCTCGTCGGCGTGTCGAGGAACTCGTACAGGTTCGACATGTACAGGTTGTCCTCGTACATGCCGCCGACGTCGCCGAGCGCGGTCGCGAGCGCTTGCTGGGCCTGGCGGAACGCGGCGAGCAGCATCGTCATGCCGCCGAGCGTGAGGTCGGTCGCGATCGTCGCGATCACGATCCACAGGTACATCGCGTAGAACGCGGCCTGGCCGAGCACGCCGAGCCCGACCGCCCACAGGCCGCGCCGGATCGCGATCGAGCGATCGCCCGCGTAGAGCTTCTCGAAGATGTTCTTGTAGCGGGACAGAAAGCGCGGGCCGAGGCCGAACAGCTTGACCTCCTTCGCGTACGCGTCCTGTGCGATCACCATCTCGACGTACATCTGCTCGCGCGTCTCCGGCGTGCGCCAGCGCGACAGCCGGAACGCGTCGCCCGAGAACTTCAGCTCGGCGACGAACGGCGGGATCGCCGCGACGATCAGCACGGCGAGCGCGACCGGCGAGAACGCCGCGAGCAAGCCGCCGAGGCCGATCAGGGTGATGAAGCTCTGCGCCAGCTCGAACGCTTGCGACACCAGCGACAGCGGCCGCGAGCTCGCCTCGCGCCGCGCGCGCGTCAGCTTGTCGTAGAGCTCGCTGTCCTCGAACTGCGTCAGCTCGAGCGTGAGCGCCTTCTCGAGGATGATGACGTTGATGCGCTGGCCGAGCTGCTGGCGCAGCAGCTGGTTGAAGATCGCCATCGTGCGGCGCACGAGCATCGTGGCCGCGACGAGCCCGAGCTCGATGCCGACCCACACGAGCGCGGTGTGTTGATCGACCTCGTGCGCGCGTGCCGCGACCACGGCGTCCACGAGCCGGCGGCTGACGTACGCGAGCCCGGTCGGCAGGATGCCCGAGATCACGCTGCCCGCGGCGAGTGCGATCGTGAGCGCGCGGTTCGTCGTCCACACCAGCGCGAGCGCGCGCCGCAGGTAGCGAAAGACGCCGAAGTAGCTGCGCCAGTCGATCTTCTCCGGCGGCGGCGGGTTGCCGACCGACTTGTGCGCGACCGTCGCGCCGGCTTTACCCCCGCCGCCCCCGCCTCCGCCGCCTCCTCCTCCTCCGCCTCCGCCTCCGCCACCACCGCCACCACCGCCACCACCTCCGTACAAGACTCCTGCGGCGGTGACAGCCATGCCGCGACTCTACGTTATGATCGGTGCGTGCGTCGCCTGGTCGTGTTGCTAGGGCTGTGCGGATGCAACCAGGTGTTCGGTTTGTCCGACACCACGCCGATCGACTCGCTCGAGGTCGTGACGACGTGTCCGGCGATCGGCCAGAACCCGACCTACGCGCCGATCCTGAACGAAGCGCTGAT
Organism: Kofleriaceae bacterium; assembly: GCA_035500135.1. GTDB lineage: Bacteria > Myxococcota_A > Polyangia > Haliangiales > Haliangiaceae > JABFXX01. The sequence goes on along the minus strand of DATJXL010000244.1, from coordinate 27,547 downwards.
GGCGGACTGCTACGGCTACATCCTCGACAGCGCCGGCGAGGCCTTCGCGTTCTGCCAGGACGACACGGGCGGCAGCTCGTACTTCGCGAGCGGCCCGCCCGCCGGCGCGCTGACGATGCTCGCCGGCTTCACCGCGCCGGCGGGCTCGTATTTCACCGCGGGCCTGTTCGCGCAGGACGCCGGCGAGGTCCTCGCGACCGTCACCGACATCAGCGGCGAAAACACGGTTCGCATCTACCATCCACAGTCGGCCGGCAGCTGGTCGTACGCGGCCGACCTCGCGCTCTTGCAGTACTCGTCGTTTTCAGCGCCGACGAGCGCTCCGGGCCGCCACATCGCGAGCATCGACGCCAACGGCGTGTTGCACGAGATCGCCGAGCAAAGCCCCGACGTGTGGAGCGATCTCGGTACGGCCATTCAACCCGCCGACCTCGGCGTCGCCGTGTTCATGGGTCCACCGAGCCTCAGCCCCGATGGCTTGCGCCTCGTCGTCCAGGCCGCCACGACGCCGACCGGTGCGCCGCTCACCTACTACAGCGATCGCCCCGCGCTCGGCGCGCCGTTTCGCGCGCTGTCGCCACTCACCGGCGTGCCGGTGCTCGACGATACGAGCAACGGCAACTACTCGATCGCGCCGGATTGCTCGCGCATCTACTTCTCGAGCAACAAGGCCGTGTTTTTCGCGCAGCAGGACTGATTCCTACCAGGCATACGATCATGAGCCAGACCGAGACCAGCGAAGGCTTCTTCGAGATGCTGTGGGACTGCGACCACTGCGGCACGAAGGGGCTGCTCGGCAAGAGCCAGCGCCATTGCCCGGAGTGCGGGGCGCCGCAGAATCCCGACAAGCGTTACTACCCGACGCCGGATCAGCAGCGCGCGGTGCCCGGCCACCAGTACGTCGGCGCCGATCGCACGTGCCCGGCGTGCGGCGCGCCGATGAGCGCGAACGGCAAGAACTGCACGCAATGCGGCTCGCCGCTCGACGGCGCGAAGGAGGTGCGCGGCGTCGACGAACGCCCGGCCGCGGCCGCGGCGCCGAAGCGCAGGCGCCGGATCTGGCCATGGATCGTGCTCGCGATCGCCGCGATCGGCTTCGCGGTCTGGTTCCTGTTCATCCGCACGCGCGAAGCCAAGGTCACGGTCGCGGCGCATCGCTGGGAGCGCGCGATCGCGGTCGAGCAGTTCGGGCCGGTGCAGCACGCGGCGTGGCGCGATCAGGTGCCGATGGGCGCGGAGCTGCCGGCGTGCGTGCGCAAGCAGCGCACGACTCGCCAGGTGCCCGACGGCGAGGACTGCCACACCGAGCGCCACGACAAGAAGGACGGCACGTTCGAACAGGTGAAGAAGTGCACGCCGAAGACTCGCAGCGAGCCGGTCGACGACGACTGGTGCACGTTCATGTTGCACGAATGGGCGAAGGTCGACGAGAACGTCGCGAAGGGCACCGGGCTTGAGCCGGCGTGGCCCGATACGCCGATCGCGCCGCCGCGCCGGCCGGGCGCCAAGCGCGAGACGCTCACGCTCGACTTCGGCTCCGCCGGCGCGTGCGAGGTCGACGATGCGACCTGGCACAAGTACGCGGACGGCCAGAGCGTGAAGGTCGAGGTGCGCGCGCGCAGCTCCGAAGTCGTCTGCTCGTCGCTCTGAGTTAGCTCGCGGGGAGCGCGAGCATGAGCGCGAGCGACGCGGCTGCGGTGCCCGCGTACGAGATGAACTGATGCCGGCCGTGCGGGAACCCGGAATCGAAGTACTTCAGCAGCGGAGCGGCGCGGCTCGGCACGAGCCAGGAGCCGTCGGCCTGCTGCGTGCGCAGCAGGAAAGCGATGCCGCGCTGGTAGACCGGGTCGGTCGGCGCGATGCCGCCGCTGCGCTGCAAGGCCACGAGCGCGAGCCCGGTCGTGAACGCATCTCCGACCGTGCCGATGTGGCTCCAGCTGCCATCGGTCAGCTGGTGCGCGCGCAGGTCGGCCGCGGCGTCCGCGACGAGCTCGGGGTCGGCGTGCGTCCATGCGAGCCCGTTCAGCTTGTACACACGGTCGAGCGTGGTCGCTGGCGTCGCCGCGACGAGCCAGCGCCCGGCCGCGGCGACGCGCGCGGCGGTCGCGGTGCCCGGCGCGTACACCGCGATCACCCGCGCGGCGAGCGCGGTCGCAACGAGGTCGGTCGACTCGAGTGCGCCGCGGGTCGGACCGTGGCGCCAGTGACCGTCGGGTTGCTGCACCGCCGCTTCGATGCGCGCGGCGACCTCCTCGGCGTGGCCATGCGGCTCGCCGGCGTCGATCATCGCCGACAGGAACCACGCGTTCGCGAACGCGAAGTCGCCCGACTGCTCCATGCTCGCACGGACGATCGCTGCGTCGTCGTTCGCGATCGGATCGAACACGTCGCGTGCGAACCGAGCGTCGTCCGCGCGCATCATCTCGCGCACGCGATCCGCTTGCGCGCGGTCGAGCGCGATCCCGCGCTGCTCGGCGAGCGCGATCACCTGCAGCGCCATCGGCTGGTGATGGCACGACTCGCACCCCGGATCTTGCATCCAGTGCGCACCTTCGCGGACGACGAGCGGCACGCTGCGCGCGAGCGAGTCGCGAATCGACGGCAGCTCGGTCGGCGCGGGCACTGCGGGCGGCGCGGCGATCGCCGCGCCGTGCGCGCGCAGCACCTCGACGCAGGCGTCACATCCGGCGCGCTGCGCCGCGACGACCGCGGAGTCGCCCTCGCGGTCGCGTGCGTCGATCGGCGCGCCGTGCTCGAGCAGCAGCGTCATCATCTCCGGCAGACCGTTGGCAGCTGCGATCGCGAGCGTCGGCGTGCCGTTCGCGCGCTCGAGCCCGAAGTGATTGGCGAGCAGCCGGCGCACGATCGCGACGTCGTTCGAGGCCACCGCCATGTCGACCGAGACGCGCCGGTCGACGTCGTCGCCGGTGAGCGGCCCGCGCAGCAGGTCGAGCATGTGCGCATCGTGGGCGAGCACCGCGTAGAACCACGCCGGCCGCTTGTGGGCATCCTGCGCGTTGATGTCGGCGCCGGCGGCGACGAGCCGCGCGACCACCGCTTCGTCGCCGCGCCAGATCGCGACGTGCAGCTCGTCGGATGCGGCCGGCGGCTGTGCGGCGTGCTCGGGTGCGCCGCAGCCGATCGCGAGGACAGCAGCGATCGCCCGCACTACCGCCGCTTGCGCGCGATCGCCTGCACCTTGCGCCGTCGCAGCCGCGTCGCTTCCTTCAACCGCCGCTCGGTGCGCTCGATCAGCTGCATTTGGCAGTGCTTCGCGCCGGTGCCGGCGCGCTGCGTGTACGAGCCATCGGGCTGCATGTCCCACGCGCCACGCTGATCCGACAGCTGGACGTCGAGAATGAACTGGAGCTCGGCCTGCAGGCGCGGGTCTTCGATCGGGACCAGCACCTCGACGCGATTCTCGAGGTTGCGCTGCATCGCGTCCGCCGACCCGATGTAGTACTCGGGCCGCCCGCCGTTGTGGAAGTAGTAGATGCGCGCGTGCTCGAGGAAGCGGCCGATGACGCTGACGACCTTGATCGAGCTCGACACGCCGTCGAGCCCGGGGCGCAGCCGGCACGTGTCGCGCACGATCAGATCGATCGTCACGCCGCGCTGGGAGGCGCGATACAGCGCGCGCACGATGTCGACATCTTCGAGCGCGTTGAGCTTCCACTGGATGTGGCCGCGCTCGCCTTGCCCGACGAGCGCGATCTCGCGCTCGATCTTCTCGAGCAGCGCCGCCTTCAACATCTTCGGCGACACCAGCATCTTTTGATACTTGCGGCGCGGCTTGTAGCCGGTCGTCAGGTAGTTGAACAGCTCGGTGAGATCGCGGCCGATCACGTCGTCGCACGTGAACAGACCGAGGTCGGTGTACAGGCGCGACGTGCCGGCGTGGTAGTTGCCGGTCGCGACGTGCGCGTAGCGGCGCAGGCCGTCGTAGTCGTTGCGCACGACGAGCGTGACCTTCGAGTGCGTCTTCAGGCCGACCACGCCATACGTGACGTGGATGCCGGCGCGCTCCATGCGCGACGCCCACTTGATGTTCGCTTCCTCGTCGAACCGCGCCTTGAGCTCGAGCACGACGGTGACGTGCTTGCCGTTCTTGGCCGCGCGCAGCAGGTGCTTGACGACCTCGCCGTCCTTCGACGTGCGGTACAGCGTCATCTTGATCGCGCGCACCTTGGGATCGGTCGACGCCTCGTGCAGGAATCGCTCGACCGACTCCTGGAACGACTCGTACGGGTGGTGCACGAGCATGTGCTTCGCTTCGCGCAGCGCGTGGAAGATGTTGCCCTCGGTCAAGAAGTCGACCGGCTGCACCGGCGAGTGTGACGGATCGCGCAGCTCGGGCATGTCGAGCGCGGAGATCTCGATGATGTCGCGCTGACCGAGCACGCCCTGCGCCTCGAACACGTCCTGCTCCTCGTCGAGGCCGAGCTCGGCGGCCAGGCGCCCGCGGAGATGCGGATGCATGTTGCGATCGACCTGCAGGCGCACGACCGGCGCGAACTTGCGCTTGCGCAGCTCGATCTCGATCATCTCGAGCAGGTCGTCGGCTTCTTCCTCGTCGCGCTCGGTGATCGCGTTGCGCGTCACGCGGAACGCGGAGCACGCCTCGATCTCCATGCCGGGGAACAACAAGTCCAGGTTGTTCGCCATCACGTCGGCTAGATCGACGAACGTCCGCGACGTGCCGAGCCGCACGAACCGCGACACGCCACCGCCGACCGGCACCTTCACGCGCGCGAGCAGCGACTCGACGTCGTTCTCGTAGCGCAGCGACACCAATAGATTCAGCGACAGGTTCGAGACGAACGGGAACGGGTGGGCCGGATCCATCGCCTGCGGCGTGACCAGCGGGAAGATGTTGCGGACGTAGTACTCGCGTACCCACGCGCGCTGCTGCGGATCGAGCTCCTTGAACGGAGCGATCCACACGCCGACCGCTTTGAGATCCGCGTGGATCTTGTCGAGGATCGTCGCCTTGCGCCCCTCGAGCTTGCCGATGAGATCGAGCGCCTCGGCGATCTGTTGCTGCGGCGTGCGGCCGTCGGGCGTGACCGTGTGGAGCTGCGCGCCGACCTGCTGCTTCAAGCCGCCGATGCGCTTCTGGAAGAATTCGTCGATGTTCGAGCTGACGATCGCGAGAAACTTCACGCGCTCGAGCAGCGGGTTGCGCTCGTCCTCGGCCTCGTGCAGCACGCGCCAGCAGAAGTTGAGGTACGTGAGCTCGCGGTTGAGGTAGAGCTCGGGCGCGTCGAGCGTGGTCGGCACGATGTCGCCGAGCCGCGGCGCGGGCGGCGAGCGCCCGGGCACGTCGATGTTGCGCAGCGAAGGCCGCAGCGACGGCTCGGCCGGGTCGGGCACGAGCTCGAGCCGCGGCAGCGGCACGCTTCCGCTGGCTTCGGGGCTCAAGCTCGGACGATCCGGCGACATACCTTCAAATCATACCCCGGCGCGTCGCCGAAATCAGCTTGAATTGCAATCAATTGGCCATCTTCGTGACAGGAGTTTCGCGGCCATCAGTCACGTGGAATCGCCGCTCGCGCGTTGCCTGTCGGATCCACACCGAATCCCCCGCGACTCCGCCGTCGCTCACCGGCTCTGGACCGAGCTCGATCTTCCACAGGGCTTCTCCCGAGTCGAGATCGACCGCGACCAGCTGATGCCAGCCGTCGCCTCCGGCCAGCTCGTAGGAGCGTACGTGATCGGTGAGCGTGATCGGACCGGTCGGCTGCGTACGGATCGGCTCGTGCTCGGTCGCGATGCGATATCCGCCGAGCTTGTCGCCGGCCGCGCGCAGAAATCCGAACACCTCGGCGCGCCCGCCACGCTCGACGCGCACGCTCACGGCCTGGCGGCTGCACGCCGCCGCCGGGCGCGCCGCATCGCCGGCGTAGTGCGGGATCAGCGCTTCCCACACCAGCTCGCCGTGATCGTGCAGCTCGACGAACGAGCGGGCGCCGCCGTGCTCGCTCCGAAACACGAGCGACGCGCCGTCGCACTCGACGGTCGCGATCACGTCGCCCGCGACCGGCCGTGCGTGGATGAAGTACCAGATGCCGACGCCGGCGATCGCGGCGCCGGCGATCACGATGCCGGGGCCGAGCCAGCCGAAGCGCGGCACCTATGCCTCGCCGACCGGCTTGCCGCCGGCGGTGTTCGAATGATCGAACGGCTTGGGCCGCTCGAGCTTGCCGGCGCCGGCGCCGTCCTTCGCCTGCACGAGCACGCGTCGGCCCGACGCGAAGAACACGGTGATCTTGCCGGACTCGCACACCTCGACCACGCCCTGGCCGAAATTCGGGTGCTCGACGCGCTCGCCGACCTCGAACCTCTCACTCGCGCGGTACGGGCGAACCGGCTTCGCGAGATCCGCGGCGACCGCTGGCTTCTCGAATCGCTCGACGGGAGCTTTCGGTGAGCCCGAGCTCGCGCGCGGTGGCTTCGGCGCGAACATCGACGGCTGGCGAACCTCCTTCGGCGCGCCATGCGGTGACTTGTAGCGGTGATAGCCGCCGCACTGCTTGCACTGGACCTTGACGATCTGCTCGCCGACCTTCGCGACCACGACGTGCCACACGTCACCGCACTTGGAGCACAAGGCTTCGACATCGGCCCCGACAGCAGCGGTCATCGCGCGGAGCATATGCTACTCGTCCGGCATGAGCCAGGCCGCGGCCGACGCGCTCGTGCGCGAAGCTGACGAGCTGTATCGAACCGAGCGATTCGCCGACGCCGCGGCGCGGTTCCAGCGCGCGGTCACGGTGTTTCCCAAGCACGCGGTCGGCTGGAAAGGACTCGGCAACGCGCTGCTCAACCTCGGTCGCCCGCACGACGCCGCCCGCGCGTTCGATCAGGCGATCGGCCTTCAGCCCGGGAGCGCGAGCGCGCTGTGGGGCGGCGCGCTCGCCCACGCCGAGATCGGCAACAAGGTGATCGCGCAGAACTACCTGCGGCGCACGCTCGTCCTCCAGCCGCAGTGGATCGAGATGGCCGAAGGCACCGAGCGGCTCGCGCCGCTGGTCGAGCCGTCCGCGCGGGCGGCCGACGTCTTGCGCCGCGCGTTCGGTCCGTTTGCGACGCGCGCGTATCGCCGCGGCGGGCGCACGATCGAGATCGGGCGCGTCGCCGAACGGCCGCGGCCCGGGCAATGCACGTTCGTCACGTTCGGGCTCGCGAAGGCGACATGGAACGCTCCGGCGCGGCCGCGCGTCGAGCTCGTGCTCGCGTCGAACCTCGCCGATGCCGATGTGTGCGGCCACATCCTCGCGAGCGTCGCGTTCCACCTCGCCGACGCGGGGTTCTATCCGGAGCCCGGCACGATCGTGCGCGACGGCGTGATCGCGCTCGAGGTCGGCGAGCTGTCGTACCGGCTCCCGCACATCTACATGTGCGCGCCGCGCGCGTGGGAGCTCGCGTTGCCGCTCGATGCAGGCCCGCCCGCGATCACGCTCGTGCAGGTGTTCCCGATCAGCGACCGCGAGCTCCAGGAATGGTACGCGATCGGCAGCGAGCGCTTCGAGCACACGCTGGGCGCGCGTGGGGTCGACGTCGGCGATCTACGGCGCGCCGGTTGCTAGCGCGGCGCGCCGAGCCGCGACCTTCTTGCAGTCGAGCGCATCGCCGTCGAGCGTGGTCGTCAGCTCGGTCTTGCCGTGCGCGACCGTGGTCTGGTGAAAGTGTGTGCCGCCGAGCGTGCCTTCGGTCGTCATCGTGAACTGGGTGAGATCGCGGCCGTACTTGTAGCCGGTCCACGCGCCCGGCTTGCCGATCAGCTCGCCGTTGCCGAGCGCGAGCGTGTCGCGCGTGACCGCGATCGCTTTGCCGTCGATCGCGAACGTGACGCGCGAGTCGATCTTGCCGGTGACGAGCAGCTGGATGCGCCTGGGCTCGAACACCTGCTCGATCACGACGTGATGCTTGTCGGAGCCCGAGCTCTGCGTGCCTTCGAAGCACGCATGGCTGGCATCGGGGGCGGTGTCGTCGAGCGACGCCCGCCGCTTGTCGAGCTCGGCGCAGTCGAACGCCTTCGCGGCGATGTCGAACGACATCGCCGCCTTGCCGGTGCGCTCGAGCTGCCCGCGGATCGCCAGCGCATCGCCACCGAGCTTGCCGTCGGCGGTCAAGCTCCCGTAGCCGTTCGGCAGCTCGACGACCTCGTGATACGACGTCCACTTCCACGCCGGGCCCTGCAGCGTGCCCTTGCCCTCGATCGCGCCGTGCCTGAACGTGAACGATGCACCGTCGGCGGCCACCTTGTACGTCTGCACGCGCTCGCGCCGCGGATTGGCCGCGCGCCACTCGTGCTGTCGGATCTCGCCGGCATCGCGATCGGCTTCGCGCACCGCGATGATGCGCTGCGACTTGCCGTCGGCGGTCTCGGTGCCGTCGTAGCACTTCTTTTCGATCGGGCCCGCCGTCGCGGTGCGGGCGAACGCGAGCAAGACGACGAGCGTGCGCATGGCGCGAGTCTTACCTACGGCGCGTCGCGCGTGGCAAGGCTCAGCGCCATCACGCCGGGCGTGGTGCCGCTAGCCGTCGGCAATACAAAGCCATTCGGCACATTTTGATCTGTGAAGCCGACGTAGACCATATAGCGCCCGTCGCCCTCGGCCGCGACGTCGGCGCCGGTGAGCAGCCCGAGGTCCTCGCTCGCGTAGCTCTGCATCCACACCAGATCGCGCACGCTGCCGTACTGGATCGTCCACTGCGCGCCGTCGTTCGACGTCGCGTGCCACACGCCGGCCATGTTGTTGAACTGGACCGGCTGCGCGGTGTCCTCGCCGGCGAGATCGGAGTGCAGCCACATCTCCCACCGGCAGTGCGGGGCATCGTAGATCACGCTCGGCTGGCCGCCGCCGCTGGTCGGATCGATCGTCGCGCGCAGGAGCGAGCGGATCGGCGCCGCGTCGACGCTCCAGTGGATGCCGTCGCTCGACGTCGCGTGGCCGATGCCATACGCGGACGCCGTGCACGGCGACCCCATGCACGCGTAGCTCGAGAACCACAGATGATACGTGCCGGCGACGTACGCGAGCTCGGGATCGGCGACGATCGCGCCGGTCGCGCTCGGGTACGCGTCGGCGCCGGTCAGCACGAGCCCGTCCATCGCGTGCGGCGAGTCGGCCGCGGCGATGCGCGTGAACGTCACGCCGTCGGCGGAGAACGCCGCGCCGATCGCGTAGTTCGTGATCCCGGTCGATCCGAGCTGCCCCGACGCGCCGCTGTACATCAAGAGGTAGCGCTGCGCGGCCGGCGCGTCGGGATTCTCGACGACCGTCGGGGTCTCGGTGTTCGTGTGATCCCACGCGCCGGCGTCGGGATTCACCGCGAGCGCCGGTGTGTCTTGCACCGTCCACGTCGCGAGGTCCGGGCTGGTCGCGTGCGCGATGGTCTGGGTGTTCGGCGCCGCGTAGCTGGTCGCGCGCGGGCCGTGATAGTAGAGCTGCCACAGGTTCACGGTCGCATCCCAGTGCAGGTCCGGATCGGCGATCAGGACCTCGATCCGGCCGTCTTGAAACGTACGGCCGGCGGTCAGCCGCGGATTGGGATCGCGCCGGTAGAAGCTCCCGATCGTGCCGACCGGCTGGCACTGGCTGGCCGGCGCATCGACCGCAGGAGAATCCACCGCCCCGTCGGCGGTCGCGGCATGACCACCGCCGCCGCACGCGCCGGCCGTTGCAAGAATCCACACCACGCGACGCATCGCGAAACCCAGTGCAGCGGTTGTGCCATGGGGAATGCCTGCTTGTCAGCAGCGGTTCTTCCGCCCAAGATGCGCGCGATGAAGGGCTTCTTCCTGCTCGGCGTGCTCCTCGCGGCCTGTTCCAGCTCGTCTCAGCTCGATGCCAAGAGCCCGACGGCCGCCACCAACCCGGCCCTCGAGAGTCGCATCAAGACGCTCGAAGCCGAGAACGCGAAGTACCGAGACGACCTCGAGTGGCTGCATGCCGTGCATCAACAGGCGAACGCGCAGCAGGCCGCCGAGGATGCCGAGGAGCCCGCACCCGACGCGATGTTCGCCGTCGACATCGCCCCCGACCTCGCCGCCGGTCAGGTCGACGGGCCGTCCAACGCCTGCGTGACGATCGTCAAGGCGTGGGACTTCGCGTGCCCGTACTGCGCGAAGGCCAGCGCGCCGCTCGAGCAGCTCGTCAAGGACTACAGCGGCAAGGTCCGCATCGTCTACAAGAACATGGTCGTCCACCCGCAGATCGCGATGCAGGCGCACCTCGCCGGCTGTGCGGCGAGCAAGCAGGGCAAGTTTCCCGAGTTCCGCCACGTGTGGTGGGACAAGGCGTTCGCGGCGTACGTCGCCGAGCGCGATCCCGCCAAGCTCGGCATGGACATGATCATGGCGATCGCGAAGGACCTGAAGCTCGACGCGACGAAGTTCAAGGCCGACATGGCGAGCGCGCAGTGCCAGCAGCAGGTCGAAGGCGACATGGCCGAGCTCGCGAAGTGGCACGTCAACGCGACGCCGACGTTCTTCATCAACGGCCGCTCGTTCATGTGGGACGGCACCGGCGACTCGTTCAAGTCGGCGATCGACGACGAGCTCAAGCGCGTCACGTCGTCGGGCGTGTCGTGCGCCGACTACTACCAGAAGGTCGTGATGGACAAGGGCGAGAAGAAGTTTCGCTCCAAGAAGGATGGTAAGGGCTGAATGTTGCTTGCGACCGAGCGCCGACCTCGGCAAGATGCAGCCATGAAGTCGTTAGCCTGCGTGCTGTTCGCGAGCGCCTTGGTCTTCGGGATCAGCGGCTGCGAGAACACCCAGTCCAAGCTCGATCAGAAGGGCGGCACCGGCGGCGGCTCGCTCGAAGAGCGGCTGGCGAAGCTCGAGGCCGACAACGCGAAGTATCACGACGAGCTCGAGTGGCTGAACGGCATCTACAAGAAGCAGCAGGCGCAGCAGCAGGCACAGGAAGACAACGAGCCCGATCCGAACGCGACGTTCGCGGTCGACATCGCGCCCGATCTCAAGCTCGGTCAGGTCGAAGGCCCGCCTACCGCGTGTGTCACGCTGGTCGAGGCCTGGGACTTTGCTTGACCCTTCTGCCAGAGGGTCAGTTCGACCCTCGAGCAGCTCGTGAAGGATAACGACGGCAAGGTTCGCGTCGTTTACAAGAACATGGTCGTGCACCCTCAGATCGTGATGAAGGGTCACCTCGGCGGCTGTGCCGCGGCCAAGCAGGGCAAGTTCGTCGAGTACCGCCACGTGTGGTGGGAGAAGGCGTTCGCGCCGTACGCGGCGGCGCGTGATCCGTCCAAGCTCGGCGAGGACACGATCATATCGATCGCGAAGGACCTGAAGCTCGACGAGGCGAAGTTCAAGGCCGACATGGACAGCCCGGACTGCGCCGCCCACGTCAAGCAGGACATGGCCGAGCTCGAGAAGTGGCACGTCAACGCGACGCCGAGCTTCTTCCTCGACGGCAAGCCGTTCCAGTGGAGCGGCCAGCCCGACGCGTTCAAGAGCGCGATCGACGACGAGCTCAAGAAGGTCGAGTCGTCGGGCGTGCCGTGCGCGGACTACTACCAGAAAGAAGTGATGGACAAGGGCGAGAAGCAGTTCAAGTCGAAGACGGGCAAGAGCGGCTAGCGCGCCAGATTGAGCAGCTCGAGCCGGCCCTCGAGCGCCTCGCGTTCCCGGCGATCGAGCCACACGCCGACGCGCGCTAGCGCGAAGCGCTTTCGCTACGACGCCCGAGGTCGTGCGACGATTTGCTACGCGATGCGAACCGCGACCGTTGATGACTTCGTGCGCGATCCGATCGGTCGGTACGTCGTGGGTTCGTGGTACATCGTCTGGGTGGATTCGCCGCGGTTGGCGGGGGCCGCATTCTTCGGACGGCCGGATTCCCGCGACCTACCCGACATCGCGCGCGTGACGACGCTTCCGGAAACGTGGAGCGATCCGGACGGCTACGACATCCTGGTCGATTGGAGCAGCATCGACGGCCTCGATCCGCTCGCGTTCGCGGGGCTGTCGACACACCTCAAGCGCGTGCTCGACTTGACGATCCGCTTGCGCCGAGCGGCGATCGTCAGGCCACCCGGTATGACCGGCGCGATCGTCGCAGGCGTGTTCCACGACGACGCCCCCCGCTCGCGCGCTGCGCTGTTCACCGATCGTGTCGAGGCTGTCGCGTGGCTCGGGCTTGCCGGCAGCGTCCACAAGCGCGTGGAGCAGCTACTGAGTACTCACTTCGCGGCGCCGCCGTTCTTGCGCGCGCTGCGCGATCGCTTGGCGCGTCGCGGCGGCGCGACGCTCGCGTCCGAGGCGCGCGCGCTTGGGCTCTCCGATCGTACGCTCTCCCGCCAGCTCCACGAGGCGGGGACGAGCTTTCGCGGGGAGGTGGAGCGGGCGCGCGTGCGCGCCGCAGAAGCATTGCTCGTCGACACCGAGCTCAAGCTCGATGCGGTGGCACGTCAGGTGGGGTTCGCGTCGCGCACCCACTTCAGTCAGTTCTTCCGCCGCGCCACCGGCGAATCGCCGAGCGAGTTTCGCGCGCGGCGTCGGTGATTCCGCCGGGCACCATGGCGGAACATCAGACCCGATTGGCGTCCGAACAGTCGCGCGCGTGGCTATATCCGTCGCGCCATGAAGCCCCCAAGGAGACTGTTCATGATTCGCAAGATCCAGAGGTCTGCTCCCCTTACGGTGCTCTGCGTCGGCGCTTTGTCCGCGTGCTCGCTCGTGTCGTCCGCGATGTCGGGCCACAAACCCTCCGCGCCTTCCACGTTCCCCGCGAACACCGCTGCCGGCGGTGCGGACACGCAAGTCGCTGGAGATCGCGACGAGGCGGCGCTCCCGGAAGCCGTGCGCGACCTGATTGACACCCATTACAGCGTGGCGCAGAGCCGGGCGAACGCCGCGCGCGTGTTTGTGAGGTCGAACCAGGCGTTCCAGCACGCCTGGCAGGCCTACGAGGCGCGCCGCTCCGCCGTAGAGCCGCAGCTCGCGGCGGCTCGTGAGCTCGCGAAGACCGACCGCGCTGCGGCCATGAGCAAGCTGCTCGCGATGATCCCGGACACGCCACAGACGTGGAAGCGTCAATGGATCGAGCCCATCGACGCCGACTACCCGGTCGCGGTCGAGCTCATGAAGCTCGCAAGCGCCGCGAAGGACTTCCGGATGTACGTGCACGGAATGCACGCGCTCGTCGGGCGCCGCGAGATCAAGGACACGCGCGAAGTCGAGCAGATGCGTTGGTTCGCGTTCCGCAATGGCAGCGAGCTCTACAACTTGACGGTTGGCCTCGACAAGCCACGGGTCGAGCGCGTGAAGACGCTGCAGGACGACGTCAACAAGCTCATCGCCGCAGCTGTCAACAGCGCGAGCATCGCGTGGACGGGCACGACACGCGGGGACGTCAAGCACTGCTCCGATGCCGGCGTGCACAGTGGCGCGTGGTGCTGGGAGGTGCCGATGTCGTTGCAGGTACACGGCCGCACCGCGACCGAGCACGTGCGGTCGTCGTACACCGAGGCGTACAACTGCGTCGACACGAGCCGCTTCTACGGCTGGGACCCGCTGACCGGAGTCGCCCAGTACTATCAGACCTGCCAGCACCGCCAGCGCCCGATCAAGGAGGACGTCGAAGCGGCGCTCGGAGAGGACGCCGACCCGAAGCTGGCAGGCAGCAGCGACCGTGCCGGCATCCTCGGCCACGTCGTGAAGTCGGGGCCGGGCAGCATCACGCTCGAAAACGCGGTGCTCGTCGATTTCGCGGCGCTCAATCCGACCGCCGGCGAGAACGCGGCGCTCGTGTTCTCGCCGCCGGAACGCGAGCGAATGGACGAGACGGGTGCCGTGGCGGTCGTGAAGGCGGAGTAAGGGAATCAGATCTTGTTGGTCGTATCTCTGGCTGACGGGGTGACCAGCGTTCGTGCGTCGGAAACGGCGGCTAACGCAGGCGCTGGCCGGTGCCCGGCTGGTAGTCGACGATCTCCATCTTGATGGCGCCGTAGTCGGTCCTCGCGGTGACCCCCAGCGGCACGCGGCCGTCGTCGTCGCTGATCCACACGGTGAAGTTGCGCTCGTCGGAATCGGGAAAGCGCGAGCCGTCGCGCGCGAGCTTGTAGGTGTGGCCGTCGAGGCGCAGCGCCGGGAAGTCGCCGATCGCGGTGTGGAGCTGCTGCTTGCCGCCGATCTTCATCTCGACGTGCCACAGGAAGCGGCTGCGCAGCACCTCGGCGACGACCGTCGAGCCGGGCGGGCCTTCCCACGCGCGCAGCGCGATCAAGAACGAGTTCATGTCCCACACATCCGGCAGCGACACGTGCTGCGGCTCGGGCCTGGGCGGGTCGCCGTTCAGGTGGAACGCGATCGGCACGGTGTCGCCGTGGCGGCCCGCGAGGTCGGCGTCGGTCTTTTCCTTGTCCTGGCCGTTGGTCGCGTACTCGTCGCACGTCCAGTGCACGGGCCGGCCGGTCTTCACGTCGATCCACGACGAGAAGTAGTCGTCGACCTTCACGAGCGCGCCGAGCCCGACCGTCTTCGCGTGCGACTGCACGACGATCTGGCCGGGCCGCTCCGGCGCGTCGGAGATCGCGAGGTCGTAGATCGCGAGCTCGACCCCCCCGAGCGCGAGCTTGTACTGCATGTGCTCGCCCGGCGTCGCGAGCGGCGGCCCGTCGGGCAGCTTGTTGACCAGCGGCCCGGTCGGCCTGACGACATCGTGCGGCGACGAGCTGCACGCCCAGACGAGCGCGAGAACGAGCGAGCGACGAGCCACGATCGGACCCTAACTAGGCCATATGTTTAACGCAACCGCCTCGGGATGATCCCTTGGGTTTAATGTCTCCTACTGGTAAAAGGTAACCCCGATGGAAACCAAGCATCTGGAGCGAGTCGTCATTCGCTTCGCGGGCGATTCCGGTGATGGCATGCAGCTGACCGGAAGCGAGTTCGCGAAGGCCGCTGCAGAAGCCGGCAACGACATCTCGACGTTCCCCGACTTCCCCGCCGAAATCCGCGCGCCCGCGGGCAGCCTGTTCGGCGTGTCGGGCTTCCAGCTGCACTTTTCCTCGTCGGAGATCTACACGCCGGGCGACGCGCCCGACGTGCTGGTCGCGATGAACCCGGCCGCGCTCAAGACAAACCTCAAGGATCTCGTCGACGGCGGCACGCTGATCGTCAACACCGGCGCGTTCATCGAGGCAAATCTCAAGAAAGCCGGCTACACGACCAACCCGATCGACGACGGCAGCCTCGCCAAGTACAAGGTGCACGCGGTCGACATCCACCAGCTGACCAACTCCGCGCTCGACGGCACCGACCTGTCGACGAAGGAGAAGGGCCGCTCGAAGAACTTCTTCGCGCTCGGCCTCGTGTTCTGGATGTACGGCCGCGAGATCGAAGGCGAGATCCGGCGCATCCACCAGCAGTTCGCGAAGAAGCCCGGCTACGGCGAGGCGAACGTCAAGGTGTTCAAGGCCGGCTACCACTACGGCGAGACCGCCGAGGTGTTCCAGACCGTCTACAAGGTCCCGCCGGCGGTGTTCACGCCGGGCATGTATCGCAACATCACCGGCAACGAGGCGATGGCGCTCGGCCTCGTCGTCGGCGCCGAGCTCGCCGGCAAGAAGCTGTTCTACTCGGGTTATCCGATCACGCCCGCGTCGACGATCTTGCACACGCTCGCGAAGTACAAGAACTTCGGAACGATCACGTTCCAGGCCGAAGACGAGATCGCCGCGATCGGCGCCGCGATCGGCGCGGCGTACGGCGGCGCGATCGCGGTGACGGCGTCGAGCGGTCCGGGCGTCGCGCTCAAGGGCGAAGCGATCGGCCTCGGCGTGATGACCGAGCTGCCGCTCGTGATCGTCAACGTGCAGCGCGGCGGCCCGTCGACCGGCCTGCCGACCAAGACCGAGCAGAGCGACCTGAACCAGGCGATCTTCGGCCGCAACGGCGAGGCGCCGGTGCCGGTGATCGCCGCGAAGAGCCCGGGCGATGTCTTCTACTGCGCGGTCGAGGCCGTGAAGGTCGCGACGCGCTACATGGTGCCGGTCATCTTGCTCAGCGACGGCTACATCGCGAACGGCAGCGAGCCGTGGCCGCTGCCGAACCTCGCGACGCTGCCGCGTTTCGACGTCAAGCACCGCACCGATCCGAACGGCTACTTCGTCTACCAGCGCGATCCGAAGACGCTCGCGCGCGACTGGGTGATCCCCGGCACGCCCGGCCTCGAGCACCGCATCGGCGGCATCGAGAAGGACGCGCTGACCGGCAACATCTCGTACGCGCCCGACAACCACGAGAAGCAGACCAGGGTGCGCGCCGACAAGGTCGCGCGCGTCGCGCAGGAGATCGGCGAGCTCGATCTCGGCGGCGCCGAGAGCGGCGACGTGCTCGTCGTCGGCTGGGGCGGCACCTACGGCGCGCTGCGCCAGGCGCAGCAGGCGCTCGTCGCGCAGGGCAAGAAGGTCAGCCACGCGCACCTGCGCTGGCTGTCGCCGCTCGAGCCCGGCTTCGCGAAGATCGTGCGCAACTTCAAGCACGTGCTGGTCGCCGAGCTCAACATGGGCCAGCTCCGTCACATCATCCGCGCGCAGTTCCTCGTCGACGCGGTCGGCCTCAACAAGATCCAGGGCCAGCCGTTCAAGGTTCGCGAGGTGACGGCCGCGATCGAAAATCTCCTCGGACCGTCGACGGCGCAGAAGCCGGTCGCCGCGCAGGTGATCGCCTAGAGGCAATATGACCGAAGCAGTCAAGATCAAGCTGTCGAAGAAGGACCTCGAGTCCGATCAAGACGTCCGCTGGTGCCCGGGCTGCGGCGACTACGCGATCCTCGCGACCGTGCAGCGCACGCTCGCGCAGCTCGGCGTCAAGCGCGAGACCACGGTGTTCATCAGCGGCATCGGCTGCTCGAGCCGGTTCCCGTACTACATGAACACGTACGGGTTCCACACGATCCACGGCCGCGCGCCGGCGATCGCGAGCGGGCTCAAGGTCACGCGCCCCGAGCTCGACGTGTGGGTGATCACCGGCGACGGCGACGGCCTGTCGATCGGCGGCAACCACATGATCCACGCGCTCCGGCGCAACATGGATCTCAAGATCATCCTGTTCAACAACCAGATCTACGGGCTCACCAAGGGCCAGTACTCGCCGACCAGCGCGCTCGGGACGCGCGCGGCGTCGACGCCGTCGGGCTCGGTCGATCACCCGCTCAATCCGATCGAGCTCGCGCTCGGCGCGGGCGCGACGTTCGTCGCGCGCGCGGCCGACACCGACGCGAAGCTCCTCGCGTCGATCCTCGAGCAGGCCTACAAGCACAAGGGCTCGGTGTTCATCGAGATCCTGCAGAACTGCCCGGTGTTCAACGACGGTGTGTGGGAAGGCGTGAAGGACGATCCGGCCGGCAAGCAGATCGCGCTCGTCGACGGCAAGCCGCTCGTGTTCGCGGGCGGCACCAAGGGCATCAAGCTCGGCGCCGGCATGGTGCCCGAGATCTGCGAGGCGAGCGATCCGGCGGTGCTCGTGCACGGCGAGCGCGGCTCGCTGCTCTACGCGCAGCTGCTCGCGCAGCTCGTCCAGCCGCACTTCCCGATCCCGATGGGCATCCTCCATCGCGAGGACAAGGCGACCTACGAGACGCTCGCGCACGCGCAGGTCGACGAAGCGATCGCGAAGCAGGGCCCCGGCGATCTCAACAAGCTGATGTACTCGGGCATGGTCTGGGAAGTCGGCGCCGACGGCACGCGACACTAGGCGAAAGCGCGGAGGCGCTTGCTGCGCAGCCCGCGCGCTTCGTTGGCGCTCCGCTTCCGGTGCTCACGTAAAGAACTACGCTCCGCTCCGGTTCTCGCGCCGCCTCGCGCGCGGGCTTGCTCGCTGACGCGCCGGAGAGCGCGCACGAAGAGGCCCGGCTAATCGCGGACGTCGTACGCGACCAGCTCGAGCGCGACCGCGCCGAGCTCGGTGTCGCAGTGAAAGCCGAGCGGCACGCGCGCCTCGTCGTCGGACACCCATGCGACGAACGGCTGACCGCCGCCGCGACCTTCGTAGCGCACCGCGGGCTTGCCGCCGTGCGGCTCGCGCGCGACGTCGGTGAGATCGGCCGTGAAGTGGCCGCCGCCGATCTCGATCGCGAGCTCGGTGGCGAGCCCGGGCTCCGAGCGCCACGCGCGCACCGCGCCGATCGCGGAGTGGATGTCGTGGTGGAGATCGCCGGCTTCCCACGTGCGGCGGTCGGAGTGATGCTCGTGCTGGCCGGCCATCGTCGCGACGGCTTCTTCGTGGTCCTCGATCGGCAGCCCCGAATCGAGGTCGATCGTCGAGCTGAGCTCCCACGTGAAGTCGCCGAACAGCGAAGCGAAGCCATCCGCGCGCCCGCGCGAGCGCACGACGATCGCGCGCCGGCCGCCGACCCAGCCGGGCTCGCCGATCGCGGTCTGCACGGTCGCGAACACGATGCCACGCACCGTCGCGCGCAGCTCGATCGTCTCGTCGGGGACCGCGAGCACGCCGGTGCCGATCGCGGCATGACGGACTCGGGAAGGTTTGGCCGGCGCCGGGTCTTGGCCGTCGAAGTGGCTGCAGCTGCACAACACGAGCAAACCGAGCACGCGCACGGTTCCATTAGACGCGCCACGCGCCGGATCGTGCCTAACCTCGCGCAGCAGTTCGAGGCCCGCACTCATCGCCTGCGACGACACCCATCGCGGGCGCCGGTTGCAAGCGCACTAAAAGCTTCTTCATGCTCGGCTCGGCGCGAACGCGCGCATCCTACGACCATGCGCTACATCGCCGCCGTTCTCGCCGCAGGTTGCGCCATCGGCTCGCCGCCGGGATTCTCGCCGGGCGACACCTGGACGTTCCCGCTCGTCGATCCGCTGTCCGACGGACGGCTCGTCGTGCCGGTCACGATCCACGGCAAGGGGCCATTCCTGTTCGCGATCGACCGCGACGCGGCGTCGACGATGATCGATCCCGACGTCGCGGCCGCGCTCGGCGTGCGTGCGCTCGGCGAGATCCGCGTCGACGACTACGACGATCACAGCCACCCGGCGTGGTACGCCGAGCTCACCGACTTCGAGGTCGGCAACCTCACGCTCAGCCTGGTCCCGGTCACGATCCTGCCCAAGCCGGGGCGCTTCGACGAGGACGGCCGCCGCATCCACGGCGTGCTCGGCCGCACGTTCATCGCCGATTCGCTCGTGTTCGGCTTCGATCGCGATCGCGGCATCGCGTGGCTGTCGACGCAGCAAGCGTTCAAGGCGCCGAGCGGCGCGACCGAGCTCGCACTCGACCGCGTGTCCAACGCGGGCGTCAAGGTCGCGTGGCGGCCGGTCGTCAAGGAAGCGAAGGTCGGCGATACCGTCGTCGATCTGCATCCCGACTTCTCGCGCCTCACGAGCGAGCTCGCGGTCGACAAGTGGCAGGCGAGCGGCCTGGCGCAAACCGAGTGGGGCCTGCACATCGTCGACGATTCGAGCGGTGAAGTGCGCGACGTCTCCAAGCTCGGCATCGCGCCGCACGTGACGGTCGCAGCGGCGGTCCGCGAGCACGTCGGGTTCGTCCCGTACGACGACAAGCGGCTGTGGAAGTACAAGCTCGACGGCGTGCTCGGCCTCGACTTCTTCCGGCCGTACAAGGTCGCCGCCGACTGGCACCACGAGAAGATCTACTTGACGCCGCGCGAGGACCTCCACGCGTCGCTCGCGACGCGCGTGGGCCGCTGGCCCGAGCTCGCGACGTGCGAGCACCCGGGCTGCGCGACGTTCGAGACGTTTGCCAGCGCGCACCCGGACCAAGGGCCGGTGCTGCGGGTCGTGCGCAACGGCTATCAGGGTGACCTCGAGGTGATCATGCACGCGACGAAGAACGGCGCCGAGCTGCCGAGCTTCGAGGTCAACCTGCCGGCCGAATCCGCCGCGCTCGACGCCCAGCTCGAGCCGCGCTACCTCGGCGCCAGCTTCGAGATCGTCGACGCCAGCCCGTTCCCGCGCCGTTGCGAGTACATCGACGGCTGCATCATGAAGGACTCGCTGCTGCCGCCGTGACTTGACGCCGGCGCCGATAGCGGCAAGATCGCGCGGCCATGTCCGCGCACGTCGTTTCTCGAGACCACGTCGACAAGACGATCACGGCCTTCACCCGGCTCGACCAGCGCGGCGACAAGCGCGCCATGAACAAGCTCGCGCAGCGGCTGCAGAAGGAGCAGCCGTTTCTACTCCAGCACGCCGCCGCGGTGCGCACCGAGCACGGCGACGCGGTCGGCGAGGCTGCGGTGTTCTACGCGACGCTCGTGTGGGCGATGTTCGACCACGGCCGCGAGGACACGCTGCCGCGCCTGACCCAGCAGAACCTCGCCGATGCCGATCGCGTCGTCACCGAGGAGCTCGCGAAGCTCGACGGCCTCGCCGACAAGGCGCCGCACGAGCGCGTCGCGCCGCCGCTCGCCGCGAAGCAGCCGCACATCTACGCGAAGATGTCCGAGCTGCTCGCCGAGGACGTCAAGGAGGCCGCGATGACCGCCGACACCGCCGGCATCATCATCAAGCCGACCGAGGTGATGATCGAGGCGTTCGACGCCGCACTCTCGGGCGCGCGCCCGGGCGAGCGCCAGGGGACGGTGATCGCCGCCGCGAAGGTCGGGCGCAACGAGCCGTGCCCGTGCGGCAGCGGCAAGAAGTACAAGAAGTGCCACGGCGAGGCGGCGTAGCGCGCGCTACGCCAGGCCCTCGACGCGCAGCCACGGCCCGGCCGTGTACGGGAACGATTGATCGAAGTGGACGTGCGCGACGTACCACAGCGTGACGTCCTCGCCGTCGAGCGGCTCGTTGCCGACGTACGCCGCCGGGAACGGCTGGCTGCCCGCCGCCGAGCGCGGCGAGAACGGCGGCCACTCGCCGTCGTGGTAGCGGATCGCGAACACCTCGGCGTCGTCCCAGCTGTGCGGGCGCACGTTGATCGACGCGCGCGACCCGAAGTCGACCTGACGCCACACGTTGCCGTGATCGTCGGCCTCGCCCGAGTACGGAAACCAGCCCTCGGTCTCGACGCGCTGCCACCGGCCGTTTTCGAAGTGCTCGAACGCGTCGTCGCGCGCGCCGTCGAGATCGAAGTCGAAGCGAAAGTGCGGGTGATACGTGTGCTGGTCGTGCACGCCCGGCCCGAAGATCGTCAGCCACGGGCACATCCGGCCGTCGTCGTGGAACCGCCACAGCTGCGTGTAATGGTACGGCCCCGCCTGGAAGCTCGCCGACAGCTCGACGCCGCCGCGGAACGACTGCACGCGGACCGGCCCGTCGAGCGTGCGCGTGCCGAGCGGGATCCACCACGGCCCGTGGCTCTCGACCTCGTGCTCGACGTCGAGCGTCTGCCGCTGGTGATCGATCGTCACGTACGGCAGCGAGCCTTCCCACATCACGCGCCGGCCCTTGTAGTCGGCGAGATAGATCATGATCCCGGCCGACTCGGTCAGACGCCAGTGAAACTTCCAGCCCGCTTCGTCGATGACGTTGCTCATCGGTTCACCATTGCTCCGCCGGGACCACCTGGGTCACGACTTGATCCAAGAGGTCGACGACCGCGACCAGCGACGGATGGCCGCCGGTCTGCCCGAACAGCACCGCGGCCGAGCGCCGCGCGAACGCGAGGTCGCTCGCGGTGCGCCCCCAGTAATGCATCGTCGCCTGAGCCGACTCGCCGAGCGACAGCCGCTCGCGCACGCGCGGGTCGACCATCGCGATCGACGTCGCGATCGCCTCTTCTTCGCGCGACAGCATCGGCTGGCTGCGTTCGAGCTCGAGGTGCGCGACCACGCCGGCGTCGAGATCGACGCACGCGTCGACCGCGCGATCATGCGAGTAGTCGTACGCGACGACGCGCGCGAGCCGGTGGCCGGCCATCCAGTGCGGCGGCTTGACCACGAGCGGCTCCGTGCAGATCACGCGGTAGCGGCCGACCTTGGCCATCGCAGCCAGCCGGCGGTCCTCGATCAGCGTGCGCAGCGCGTCGGCGACCTCGCCCGGGGTGAGCGGGTCGAACAGCACCGGATCGGCGAGCTCGACGTCGGGCGCTTTGCCGCGGCGCGCCGGCTTGGCCCCGTGGCCATTCGGCTTGGCCTTCGCAGGTTTGGCGGGCTTGGCGGGCTTCGCGGCCTTCTTGGCAGCGCTTTTCGCTGGCATGGCGCGGACTATACACGCAATTAGATCGGCTCCCGCCGAAGCGCGTTCCATGTTCCATGCGCAGCCTCCTGTTCGCTTCGCTCCTGTTCGCCGGCGCCTGTGGCCAGGCCTACGCCGACCAGCCGACGATCGCCGCCCCGCAGGCCATGGGCCCGCGCACCGCGCTCGCGATCGCTCCCGCCAAGACCCGCGCGCCGTACGACGTGCAGGTCATCCGCGAGAGCGGCGAGGCGCTGCCGACCTATGCGTTCAAGGATCGCTTCTACGTCCAGGGCGACATCGGTCAGCGCTACATCATCCGCGTCACGAACCCGACCGCAAATCGCGTCGAGGCGGTGGTGTCGGTCGACGGGCTCGACGTGATCGATGGCGACTCCGGCGATCTGCGCAAGCGCGGCTACATCGTGCCGCCGTACGGCGACGTGCGCATCGAGGGCTTCCGCACGTCGCTCGACGACGTCGCGACGTTCCGGTTCTCGTCGGTCGACGGTTCGTATGCCGGCGCGCAGGGCAAGGCCCGCAACGTCGGCGTGATCGCCGTCGCGATCTTCGAGGAGCAGGGCGAGCCGCCGCAGCAGGTGATCGTGCAGAGCGACCAGCCGCCGCCGCCCCCGCGCAGGGCCGACAAGTCGTACGACTACCGCGACGATCTCGATGCGAGCCGGTCGGCGCCGCCCGCGCCGCGTCCGACGACGACGACCACGGCGCATGCAGCACCGAAGAAGTCGATGGGCCCCAGCGGTGGCGCGGCCGCCTCGCCGAGCGCGCCCCCGCCGGTCGCGAGCTCCGAGACCCGCGCGAAGGACAGCAACTACGCCGACGACGAAGGCGGCGGCGACTACGAGCGCGCGCCGGAGCCGACGCATCGCCCCGGCCTCGGCACCGAGTTCGGCGAGAGCCGCTCGTCGGGCGCGACCTACACGCGCTTCGTGCGCGCCGCGAACGCGCCGGTCGCGGTCGCCGAGCTGCGTTACAACGACACCGCCGGTCTCGCGGCGCTCGGCATCCCGGTCCAGCCGACGCCCGACCCGGGCGAGCTGATGACCCGCGAGACCGCGGACCCGTTCCCCGGCGACCAGCGGTTCGCGCAGCCGCCGCGTTGATCGATGCCGGCGGCTCAGCTGCAGCTCGAGATCACGACGTTGCCGTGCACGCGCCACCCGGTCGAGGTCTTGTCGTAGCGCCGGCTCGTCGAGCAGCAGCACATCTTGACCGCCTTCGGATCCGCCGGCGCGACGAAGTCTCCGCCATGCTCGACCTGCGCGCTGGTCGGCGAATCGATCGTGATCGAGATGTGCAGGTAACCGATCTTCGCGCGCTTCGCGTCGGCTTGCTGTTGCAGCTCGGCCACGGTCGTGAACACGAACGGTCGCGCCCCGTGCGGCATGCGCGCGACGGATGGCATCGCGCCGTTCGTCACGTCGATCACGACCGGGATCGATCCGGACTCGCCGAGCAGCTCGGAGTCCGGGACCGACGACGGGTTCGCGACGACCCCGGACAGGATCATGCTCGCGAGCTCGTCCGAAGCGGTCGCTTGCGGCGGCGCCGAGCCGGTGTTGCCGATCGGACGCGGCGCCGGCGGCGAGGCGCAGCAAGCCAGCGCCGCGAGGATCGGAATGGCTCGGGGCGTGCGCATCAGGGCCTCGGCTGCAACACCGGGCCGGCGCTGCCGGCCGGCTCGCAGTCCTCGAGCGGATTCTTCAACCCTTCGACGCACACCTTGATGTGGGTCGCGACGCACATCGCGGATTCGCCGTCCTTGTAGAACACCGCGGTCTTCTTGCCGCGATAGTGCGGCGCGCGGCACTCGATCTGCACCTTCTTGCCGTACGGGACGTCGACGTGCGAGCCGCTCGGGCCGCGGAAGTGACCGTCGATGTAGACGTCGGCCTCGCCGGGCGTGGTCAGGATGTCGACGCGCACGGTCGCCGGTTTCACGCCGAGCCCTGGCTCCAACCCGCGTGGGCCGGCATCGCGCGGCGCGAGCACGAGGACGCCGGCGTCGCTCGCCGGCTCGACCGGCTGGGCGTCGGGCGCGACCGCGACCTGCTCGGCGTCGCGCGCGGTCACGGCCGCGTCGCGTCGCGCGCGCGCGGCTTGCTCGTCGCCTCCGGCGGGATGCAGCACGACGACGACGACCGCGCCGACCGCGGCGAGCAGCGCGATCACGGCGAGCGCGTACGGCCAGCGCGGGCGGCGGCGCGCGATCGGCGCGCTGTCCTCGAACGCGTGGTGCAGCGACAGCGGCGCGGCGACGAACTCGGGCTCGTGCAGCGGGCGCGTCGGCGGCTTCGCGCGCCGCGGCGCGTGCGGCACCGGCGTGATGTCGGGATCGGCGCCCGGCGGCAATGGCGCGAGCGTCAGCGTCGCCCCGGCCGCGGCCGCGAGCGAGCCGGCGACGCCGTCGAGCGCGGCGAGCAGGTCGCTCATCTTCGGGTAGCGGTCGTCGCGATTCTTCGCGAGCGCGCGCATCACGATCGCCTCGAGCGGCGGCGGCACGCCGGCCGCGGGATTCACGACGCTCGGCGGCTTGACGTCGTCGAGCATCTGCATCGCGATCGTCTGCATGACGTTCGCGCCCTTGTGCGGGACGCGCCCGCACAGCATCTCGTACAGGATCGTGCCGAGCGCGTAGATGTCGACGCGATGGTCGGTGTCGCCGCGGCCGGTCGCCTGCTCGGGCGCCATGTACTCCGGCGTGCCGAAGATCGTGCCCTGGCGAGTGAGCTTGGGGCCCTCCGCTGCGCCCTCCGCGGGCGTGACCTTCGCGATGCCGAAGTCGACGATCTTGACGAAGTCGGGGCGGCCGTCGCGATCGACCAGGAACACGTTCTCGGGCTTGAGGTCGCGGTGGACGATGCCCTTGTCGTGCGCGGCGCCGAGCGCGCGCGCGATCTGCGACGCGATCCGCACCGCGCGCTCGGGTGGCATCGGCGCGGCCTCCTTGATCGTGCGTGCGAGCGTCGTGCCGTCGACGAACTCCATCACCGAGTAGGTCATGCCATCCGGCGTCGTGCCGAAATCGGTGACGTCGACGATGTTCGGGTGGCCGATGCGCGAGGCCGCCTTCGCTTCCTGCACGAACCGTCGCACGGTCGCCGAGTCGCGCATCGCCTCGCGCTTGAGCACCTTGATCGCGAGCGGGCGTTCGATCACCGCGTGGCGCACCGCGTACACGACGCCCATGCCGCCCTCGCCGATCTTGCGCAGCACCACGTAGCGGCCGTCGAGCGTCTCGCCGAGAAGGCGATCGCCCGCCGCCTTGCGCTCGTTGCGCCACTCCTCGACCGCGCTCGCGCTGTCGGTCGCCGAGACCGCGCGCACTTTCTTGGTGGCGTCGTCGAGTGTGTCGCCGAGATCGCCGGGCTGCGCCGTATGCGCTTCGGTCAGGACCGTGCGCTGCTCGGCGGCGGCGACGAGCGGCGTGCGATCGAACGGGCAGAACCCCGGTTCTTCGAACGATCGACGGCACGCCGGGCAGTCGTAACGCACGTGGCCTAGTGCTGCCGCGTGTCGTCGGGGTACTCGAGCGTCTGGTAGTAGACGAACAGCTCGGCGTGCGCCGAGACCGCGAGCACGCCGACGCCGTTGTACGGCATCACCGCGAGGTCGCGCCCGAACAGCTGGCCGTTCGCGGGCTCGGCGTTCTCGAGCGTCTCGGCGACACCGGCGCCGAGCGTGCCCTTCGTTTGTTCGTAGTTGTAGAGCTCGACCTGGCCCGAGGTCACGCCGTTCACCGCGCGGTTCGGGTAGCCGAGCGCGAGGAAGAACTCGCCGCTCGTGCCCATGCCGCCGAGCGTCGACGACGCCAGCCCGGTCACCGACAGCGCGGCCGCGCCCGACATCGCGGTCATCGTCGTGTCGGCGACGAACACCTGGCCGTTGCTGTTCGTGTCGACACCGACGAGCACGGCGTGACCGTCGTACGCGAACAGCCGCGAGCCGGGCGCGGGCTGGAACCCGGTCGCCGTGAAGATCGTCGCGGTTGCCAAGCACGCTGGCATCGAGGACAGCGGCAGCGCGAACGAGAGCAGCTTGCCATCGGTCGTCCAGGCGTAGAGCGGCGAGTTGTCCACCGTGGCGTCCGTCCCGATCGCGGCGATTCCGGCGACGGCCATCCCGCTCGGATCCTCTGCCATGCACGTCATGGTCTGCGCCATCGCCCCACCGGAGTTGAACGTGACCGTGATCAGCGACTGCCCCGAAGCGATCACGAGGCTCGTCTTCACGAACGTCGCGGCGTCCGCAGAGCCCGGAAAGGCCTGTGCGACCGACAGCGGCCCGGCCGCGGGCCCGT
Organism: Kofleriaceae bacterium; assembly: GCA_035500135.1. GTDB lineage: Bacteria > Myxococcota_A > Polyangia > Haliangiales > Haliangiaceae > JABFXX01. The sequence continues at coordinate 1,089 of DATJXL010000244.1, read as the reverse complement.
ACACGATCGAGATCGGCGTCGAGATGTCACCCGACTGCACGAGCGCGAAGTTGCCCGTGTCGTCGGCGACGAACAGCGGCTGCGGGGCGAGCTGGGTGACGTTGTCATCGGCGAGCGCGCTCGAATAGCCGTTGCTCGCGTTGCCCTTCGCGTCGAAGTCGAGCTGCGAATACCACGCCGCGTTTCCGGACAGCACCGCGAGCGAGCCGGCGCTGCCGGTACCGGAGAGCGGCGCGATCGCGAGCGCGTAGTCGGTCGAGCCGACGCCGCTCGGCACCTTCTGCGAGTCCACCCACGTGCTCTGTTGCAGGTCGTCGAACGTCGTCCAGTTGCATGCCGCGAGCGCGGCGATGACGAGGTAGCGGTTCACCACGCACCTCCCACGCCGAGCCCGGCGAAGTTCGGGCCGATCTCCGGCTGGATCGCGAGCGCGCGCATGTCGACCGCGCCGAGCGACGGCGAGCCCTTGTCGCGGAACGTGTAGACGATGGCCGTGATGCCGGCGATCGCGGCGATGCCGAAGCCGGCGTCGGCGGAGATCGCGTAGATCTTGCCCTTCAGGATGCGCGAGTCGTTCGAGCTCGGCGGCGGGTTGCCCTTCGCGATCGCGAGGGACAGCTGGTCTTTCAGATCGTTCGCCTGCTCGCCGGCGTAGATCGCGCCGCCGAGGAAGATCGCGGTCACGACGTACGCCGCGATCGCGTCGCCGCGGCCGGGCTCCGGCGACATGTTCACCTTCAGCGACGTCTCGGTCTTGGCCTGAACCGTCACGCTCTTGACGAGCGGCTTGTAGCCCGGTCGCTTGACCTCGACCGTGTGCTCGCCTTCGCCGACCTTGCGGATGCACGGCGCGTGATCGCACAGCGGCTTGCCGTCGAGGAAGATCTTCGCGCCATCGAGCCCGAGCCCGACGATGTCGAGCTGGCCGACCGGCGTGCCCTTCAGCATGGCCTTCACGGCGTGCGCCTCGCCGGCCGCGATGTCGACGGTCTCGGTGTACTCGTCGTAGCCCTCGGCCGAGATCCAGAACGTGTGCTTGCCCGGCTTGATGTTCTGCGACATCGGCGTCTTGCCGATCGCGCCGACGCT
>DATJXL010000243.1:0-4374 GCA_035500135.1 Kofleriaceae bacterium | reverse complement strand
ACCCCATCGGTAAGAAGATCGCGGCGAAGGAGTTCAAGACGATCAACATCAAGCCCGACGAGTGGCACGGCGACTGGAACTACGTAATCAGGCCGCGCGAGAAGTCATGATCGGTCGACTTCCCCATTCGAGGGCCCTTAGGGTGATCCCGGTGAGCCACCTCGGCATTGCACGCAGAGCAACAGCACGATGACCCGAGACGCGGCAAAAGCAGCCGAGCGCGAACAGCTCGACATGATGATCGCCCTCTTGCCAGTGCGCGATGTTGTCGACGTCATCCCAGGCGAGAGTCCCGACTTCCGGATCGTTCTCGATGAAGGAAAGATCGTGGGCGTCGAAATCGTGCGGGCGCTGAACGCTGTCGTCGCGTCCGGCGCCGGCACGCGGATGCGCCTCAAGGCAAAGATCCGAACGGCGTTGCGTGAACGCGGCGTGCCGGCGATTGTCGGGATCAGCTTTCCGACGAGCCTCGCGGGCGCGATGAACGCGCGACCGGATCTCGTTGATTCCAACGCGGAGAACATCGTGAAGCTTGCGTGCGACTTGATCCCCGCCAGACGCGGCGAGTGGGTCCACATCGGCACCCGCTTCTCCGACGACCCGGGGTCGCTCGAGTCCCGCGGCATTAACTGGATCGAGCGGGTATCGATCGCAAGAGCCGAGGGCGACGACGCGATCGTGTGGATTGGCGGCCCAGGCAACATCGAGCAGCCCGACCTCGTGCAAGAGGCGATCGACGACAAGGCCGAACTGCTGCCGACGTATGCACGAGATGTCCATGCACACTGGTTGCTCGTGGTCGGCAGCGAGCGAACGGGCGGATCGCTGTTCGTCGACCAGGTCGAGGGCCGGACGTTCACGAGCCCGTTTGCGAGGACGCTCTTCTTAGAGCTGTTCCAGAAGAAGTGCGTCGAACTGGTGACGCGATCTGCGGGATAGGGATCGGCTCGTAGCCTGAGAGCGTCTACTTCTGCAGCCGCGCTTGGTCGAGCCGACGAATACGTTCGCGCTCCGCCTCGCGCTTCTTGAATTCGGCTGACGAGAGCTGCCCTTCTCGCACGAGCTGCTGGTCCTTCTTGTGCAGACGAGTGCGCGCGCCTTCACGGCCTCCGAAGCCTCGCCCATCGAGTGGCCCAGCGAGCCTACCCACGCCGACCGCGTGCGATCCGTCGATGTCGGCCAACGACTGCTGCAATCTTCCCGGGCGGACCGGCAGCAGCATGTACCCGAGTTGCGACCTCTAGTTTGCCGAGCCAGACGATCCAGGCGCAACGAGCTCCCGTTAGACCAGCAGCGCGACGACACCGTCGGAAAGCACCAACGAATCGCGGGCTTCTCTTAGATCACGCGCGGCTCACGCGACGCTCCAGGCGTGTTCACGCACGCCACAGGCATCGTGAGCTCCATGAGCAAGTTGATGATCGGGGTCGTGATCGCGGCGCTGGCCGGCTGCGCCATCGTCCCCAAGACAGCCACCACGACCAGAACGCTCGGCCACACCGAGACGGAGGTTCCGGGGCCGATCAGAGGCATCGAGGTCCGCGCGAGTGCCGATGCGAGCAGCGTACGCGTCGAATCCGTCCATGTGCGGCGCTGCCAGCGACGCGTGACCGAGACGATCGAGACGAGGCAGGCCCTGCACGCCGTGCTCGACACCGGCGGCAGCGAAGGTGGCGGAGATCCGCGCGGGCTCCTCGTGCTGGCCGTCGCCGAGCCCGCGATCCTGCTGGTGACGGGCGTGATCACAGGGATCGTCGTGGGGGCATCTCACGACGACGTAAAGGAAGACACCGTCGAGCACGTTGTCGCGGACTACGACTGCTCGCTCCGCGCGGCGCACGTAACGATCGAGATGGTGCTGCCATCGGGTGCGCGGCTCGCGGCGACGACCGACGACGCCGGGCAGAGCACGATCGAGATCCCCGCGGACGAGCCCCCGCGCGGCAAGGTCGTGCTTCTATCGGGATCCGCGCGCGCCGTGGTCACGTACGCGGCGACGCCGCTCGCGGCGACGCCAGCCGTCGCGTTCTCGCCTCCCGGCATGACCGGACCAGGAGCGGCCACGGAGGTGGACACGTCGGTCCACGGTGAGGACCAAGCACAGGACAGTGTTCGGGCGTTCTCGAACATCGCTCATGCGCTTCGAGCGTGCGCCGGAGTCGAAAGAGGCGTCGCCGGTGTGGTGCACGCGCGACTCGCGATCGAAGGCGACGGACGCGTTCGCGCGTCGATCGATCGCGATGACTCGGATTTCACCGCGTGCGTGAACGAGCTGCTTTCGACCGTGCGTTTCCCGGCCGGCCGCGCGCAAACAGTCATGTTTCCCTACAAGCTGTGATGCGCTGCGCTCGTGGGTCGCGGTAGCAGCGCCTCTCAAGCGAGAGCATCTCCTGGTCGCCCCAGCCGTCGCCCATTTGCTCGCCATCTTGACCGCAGCTCGGACGCCGACTACGAACTCAGCCAGAGATAGCTGACTTCCTCATTCGCAGCCGCGTACCAGAGCTTCGATCGCACTCATATCCGCATCGCCAGCGAGCGCGGCTTCGAACAGACCATAGATCGTCGGCCGCTCGGCACTCAGAAAGCGGAAGCTCTCTTTCGGGCCGAGGTACCATTCGCCTCGCAACACGAAGTAGTCCTCGAGCAGGGCCGTGAGCAGCCAAACGCGGCGGAAGTTCCCTTCGAGATCGCCTTGGCGCGCGCGTCCGACCATCTTGCGCGCCCACATCCGTCGCGCCTGGACTTCGTCGGCGGAGAATATCGGCGGACCGGCCTCGAAGATCTCTTGTAGCCTCTGCAAAAAGAGCGTCGCCATCTGTCCCTTCTCGAAGATCACCTTGCCCGTGCGCACGTGGATCAGGCTCGCATCGGGCGCGAGGATCTTCGCTTCCGGATAGATGAAAGCGTCCAGGTAGACGCCGTCGACCAAGCGAGCGTCGCGCACGGCGTCGCCGGCCTCGCGTATCCCGACGAGATCGTAATCGCTCGCCGGTGTGGCGTCCTCGCGCGCCCGCGATCCGTAAAGAATGAGGCTGTGGCAGCCGTGGTTGTCGCGTAGCTCGTGACAGAAGCGATCGAGAAGGGGATCGGGTCTCATTGTGAAGAGTGACAATAGATCGGCTCCCCACGTGAGCGTCCGCCGAACCGCGTTGATCAGATCCGGTTCGCCGCGACTTCGACCGAACGGAGTCGGCGAAGACTGAAGTCGTAGCGCCGGACAACTCGCCACAAGACGCCAAGAACGAGGAGCACAGCGCAGGCGACGACGTTGATGGCATCGGCATTTCGCGGCTTGATCTCTGGATAGACGCCGTCAACCAAGCGAGCGTCGCGCACGGCGTCGCCGGCGTCGCGTATCCCGACGAGATCGTAATCGCTCGCCGGTGTGGCGTCCTTCGGAACCGGGGAAGCGCGGCTCTTGTTGTCGTCGCAGCTCGACGGGCGGCAGTGCATTGAGCGCTGGTGCTCGACCTCACTGCTGCGTGAAGGTCGAAGTCGTCGATCGTCGTCAGTATTGGAAACGCGCAGTAGACACCACAAGCACGCCCAACACGACGAGCCCCAGCGGTACGGCGATCGCGACGCCGCGACCAAGATGCTCTTCCCACCTCCGTAGCGACTTGATGTCCGAGGTCGCGATGTGCACCATCTGCCATGGCGCGTTGCTCGGTTGCCAACCGAGCACCTTCGCGATGTCCTCCGGCTCGAGGTCGTCGAGCGCGGCGATGTCACCCGCATCGCGGGGCACGATCCATCCGTGCACCATCCTACCTTTCAGGACCGAGCCTTCGATCGTTCCATCGGACAGCTCGTACGCAAGCCCGTCGGTCACCACCACGTACCGCGCCGCCTCATCCTGGGAGGTCAGCTCGCTGCTGTCTCGCACGTGCCATCCCAGACAACCGCAGAGCAACATGGCGACGACGAACGCTCCCAGAGGGCGCATGCAACGATGGTATGCCTAAGCCCCGCGGAACAGTATTATCCAAGTTGCAATCCCTGATCGCGATGCACGAACCTAAAGCTTCGGTTCACCGCCGCGCGACGGCGCTCCTCACGGGCACAAGCCAATCCCGACCATGAGGCCGCTCGGCGGCGAGCCCATGCTCGGCAATCCGAAGTGATAGTAATCGATCCCAAACGATACGTTGCGACCTGCGTAGAGTCGCGGCCCGACCGTGACTAGACTGGATTGTCCGACCGGGTACTCTTGTTTTCCCCGGTCGAATCCCATGTCAGGCGCCACGTAAACTGACCCCCTCGCGCCACTAATTCTGACCCCTCCCCCAAGGAGGGATCACGATGCACGAAGCAGGGTCACAGGAGACGAAGACGCTCTGGGTTCCGATGGTGGACCCCGAGATCGTGAAGCAG
>DATJXL010000242.1:0-66684 GCA_035500135.1 Kofleriaceae bacterium | reverse complement strand
AATCCGTCGAGACATGAGAATCGAGAGACTAGTTACCGCGTGCGCGCTCGCGGCGGCAGCCCTCGCGGCGTGCGGCTCGAGCACGTCGATCGAGCAGACGTGGAAGCCGTCGAACGCGCCGCCGCCCGCGATGCATCAAGTCGTAGTCGTGATGCTGTCGCGCGATGTCTCGACGCGTCACATCGCCGAGGACCGCATGGCCGCGCAGCTGCGCCACGCCGGCGTCGCGGCGGTCCAGGGCTATGCGGTGCTCACCGACGACGATCTCGCGAACCGCGAGAGCGCGAAGGCGCGGCTCGTCGCCGCGGGCTACGATGGTGTGATCGTGATGCGCCTCGTCGGCGCGCACCAGCAGCTGCAATTCGTGCCGACGTACTGGGATTACAGCCCGGGCTGGTACGGACCGGGATGGTGGGGACCGGGCTACGGCGGCTACTACGAGACCGAGACGATCGTGCGCGTCGAGACCAGTGCGTACTCGCTGCGCGACGGCCGGCTCGAATACACCGCGCTCTCGCGGACGATCGATCCGGCGAGCGTCAAGAACCTCATCGACGGCGTCACGTCGAAGGTCGCGCACGCGCTCACCAAGCAGCGCGTCGTGATCGCGACGTCGACCCGACCGCCTGCGGGCTGATGGAGATGTCACCATGCGCATGCTGATCTCGATCGCCGTGCTCGCGACCACGCTCGCGACCACGAGCTGCTACGTCGACGACGTCTACGGCGGCTACCCCGAAGTGGCCCCCGGCGTGTCGGTCGTCACTGGCTACGATTATCCGGTCTATTACGCGGACAACTACTATTGGATGTACGACAACGGATATTGGTACTACGCACCGACGCTGTACGGCTCGTGGGTGTTCGGCGTGCCGCCGATCGCGCTCCGTAATTATTCGTATTACCACCCGTATGGCTATTACGGATATCGCGGATATCCACGCGGCTATTACTACCCGCACGGCTACTACGGACGCGGCTACTACGGGCGCGGCTACTACGGGCGCGGCTACTACGGACACGGTTACCCCGGCGGTTATCACGGCCCGGTCGTGTCACACGGTTACGGCGGCGGTTACCACGGCGGCGGCGGTTACCACGGCGGAGGCGGCGGTCATGGCGGACACCGCTAGGCCACGACCGCGTCCGATCGAGCACGGCGGGCTCGGTCAGAGCGGCTACACCGCCGGCCGGCCCGACGCCGATCCGGCGCTCGCGCTCGAGCTCGACGCCGAGTACGAGACCTATCCGCGCGGCGCCGACGAAGACCAGCTCCAGCACGAGCTCGGAACCGACGACCGCTTCACCGGCCGCGGCGGGCCGCGGCTCACGGCACGGCGCTAGTGGGCCGTCGTCGTCTTGGCGAGCTCGGTCGCGAGCGCGGTGACGCCGACGGCGCCGCCGAGCTGCATCGAATCGATCGCGGAGCTCGGCACGAGCACGATCGTCGCGTTGTGCTTGAGGCCTTCGTACAGCATGTTCATCGCGCGCAGGTGGAGCGCGGTCGGATCGTTCGCGTACGTGCGCGCGGCTTCGCCGAACTTCTCCGCGATCTGGCGCTCGGAATCGCCGAGGATCACGCGCGCCGTGCGCTCGCGCTCGGCCTGGGCTTGCATCGACATCGCGTCCTGCAGCCCGACCGGAATGAGCACGTCGCGCACCTCGACGGAGATGACCTGGATCCCCCACGGCTCGGTGCGCGCGTCGATGATGCGTTGCAGCTCGCCCGAGATATGCTCGCGCCCCTCGAGCATCTCGGCGAGCATCGTCTTGCCGATCACGTCGCGCAGCGCGGTCTGCGCGGCCCAGCTGATCGCGCTCTGGTAGTCGGCGACCGCGAGCGCGGCGCGCTCGGGATCGACAACCTTCCAGAACAGCACGGCATCGACATCGACCGGCACGGTATCGCGCGTCAGCGTCTTTTCGGCCTTGAACGACGTCGTGATCACGCGGATGTCGATCCAGTACGGGATCGTGTCGATGATCGGGATGATGCCGAACACGCCTGGGCCGCGCAGCGCGCGAAACCTCCCGAGCCGGAGCACGATCGCGCGGTCCCATTGCGCCGCGACGCGAACCGCACGCGCCGCGATCGCCGCGACGAGAAACGACACGATCGCGATCGTCACGCTGGCCGTCGTCGCGACCGGACCGCAGATCGCCCACGCGACCGCGAGCCCGGCCGCGAAGATCACGACGAACACGAGCTTGGCGAGCGAGCTAGTCCCTTGCATGACCAAACCGATTGCACCGGGCGTGCCTCGGAGAATTTGCTGCTACTGGATCACGACAACCGGGTTGATCTTGCCGACGTTGCCGCCGGCCGGATAGGCGTACGAGGCAAAGTACGCGAGGCCCCACACCATGATGTTGAACGCGCCGGCGCTCGACGCGGTGTGCCGCCCGTTCGTGCAGCTGCCGACCGGCGTGTCGCGCTGCAGGTCGGCGTTCGTGATCTGGTACTTCGTACCGTCGTTGACGTTCTGCCAGCCCGTGAGCGTACCGAGGCAGTCGACCGTGACGTCGTGAAACGTGCCCGACGCGTCGGCGGCGCGTGTCACGACCAGGTTGGTCGTGGTGTACGTCGGATCGGTGAAGAACACGTAGCTCTGCAGCCACTGCGCGGGCGGCAGGATGTTGACGTACTCCTCGTCGCCGAGGCAGCCCATGCTGCCGTCGCCCGGGCGACTGCCGCCGGTGACGTAGCAGCCGGTCATGTACTGGCCGACGTAGAACGGGTGCATCGCGTCCTGGCTGGTCACGATGAACGGCGTGGTCGACTCGAACTCGACGACCTGGCCGACGCCGATCGTCGTAGGCGCGCCGGTGACCGCCGGCGAATACGTCAGCGTCGTGCCGGCGACCGTGCCGACGATGCGATAGAGGACCGACTCCGGCTGCAGGTCCGAGCGGCGTGTCGCGTACGGCGGCGCGACGTACTCGGAGCCGAGCGCCGACACCGGCGGAATCTCCTGGTGGCTCGAATCGCAGCCGCCGCCGCTCGACGTCATGTCGGACAGGCATAGGTAGCCGGTGCCGCCGGTGTACGCGACGGGGTTGCTCGCCGTGATCACGCTGCCGGCCATGTCGCCGGAGTCTTCCCATTGCACGAACTGCCCGGCGTTGAGCGTGTACGTCGTGGTCTGACCCGCCGGTGCGGCCGCGACGCTCGGACCGGCCGGCAGCGCGTCGGTCGGCGTGATCTGCACCATCGTGTTGTCCATCGCCGCGACGACCGTGCCCCAGCCCGGACCGGTGGTCGGCTTGGACCCGGCCGTGACGTAGTTCGTGCCCCACGCGGTCGTCGGTAGCACGAGCTCGGCGCTCGGCAGAAACGACGACGCGCCGCCGTACGGCAGGATGTCGTACGCGCTCACCGGCATGCTCGTCGTGATGTGGAACGCGGTGCCGATTCCGGAATCGGAGTTGCTGCCGTTGTACACCGCCGCGCCGCCGGCCGCGTCGATTGCGGGCGTGATCGGGCACGCCGGCGATGACGTGCCAACGGCAGCCGATGTGTCGGCGCTGAGAAACAGCACGCCGACGTTCGAGCTGGCGATGCCGGTGCTCGGCACCGCCGGCCAGCTCGCCGCATCGACCGTGCCGTTGGGGACGCGGCCGAATGTGGCCGCGTCGTAGCTCGCGCCGCCGCGCGTGATCGTCACGACGCTATCGAGCGGCCAGTTGTTCGCGAGAAACACCGCGAAGCACGGCGGAACGATCGGTCCGCCGTCGAAGTTCGGCAGGTACGACGGCGTCGCGACGACGAAGTCGCAGCCGACCGAGCCCTGGCTCGCGGCCGCGGCCTGACACGCCGGCACGCACATGCCCGCCGCGCAGCCCTGATCGTTCGGGCACGTCTGCACGACATTGCCGTTCATGTCGACGACGTTGTGCAGGTCGGAGCTGCAGCCGTCGCCGTTGTTGGTGCCGCCGTCGCTGTCGCTGCCACCGCCTCCGCCGCCACCCGGCCGGCCGCTGGGACCGCAGGCAATCACGAAGGTCAACGCACACGCGACGACAAGCCGGAGGGTCCGCACGGGCGCGACCATACCGGACTCGCAGCGCGTTCTGACAAGAATCTGACGGCCTGCGTCGGCTTGGCGAGGAACGGCACGCCGCGGCATCGTGTGCGCGCGGGGCAAATTCTCCCGCGTCGCCGATGTCTCACGGGCATGGATCTCGTCGGTTGGCAGCGAACGGCAGTCGACGCGATCAAGCGCGACGCCATCGTGCGCTCGGTCGCGTCGCCGCGCGCCGAGTCTTACATCCTCGGCGAATACCTGTGGTCGGAAGAAGGCGCCGAGCGCAGCGCGCTGCAGCGCGTGCTCGCGGGCTCGCCGCACGAGCCGTGGCTCGCGAAGCTGATCGGCGCGCAGCTCGCCGACGAGCGCCGCCACGCTCGGCTGCTGCGCGATCGGATCGCGGAGCTCGGCGCGGTACCGCGACCAGCGCCGGCGCTCGCGCAGGCGAAGCTGTGGTGGCTCGAGCGGTCGTGCGCGCGCTACGGCAGCGCGTTCGCGGCCGGGCCGATCGTCGTCGTGCTCGCGGCCGCCGCACAGCTCGAGGCGACCGGCGTGCGCATGTTGCGCCGCCACCTCGACGTGCTCGAGGCGCGCGCCGTCAGCTCGCCGACCGCGCGCGTGATCCGCGCGATCCTCGCCGACGAGAAGCGGCACGCCGCGAGCTGCGCGGCCGCGGCCGAACGGCTCGTGTGCGACGACGAGCGCGTCGCGTTTGCCGAGCTGCGCGAGCGGGTCGCGCGCATCGATCGCGCGTTCGGCGTCACGCTCGCGGTTCGCTACTGGTGCATCGTCGCGTCGCGCGCCGCGCTCGAGCGCGCTCGGGAGGCAGCATGATCAGCCCTCGGATCGCCGTCGTTTCCGACACCGTCGACAACACCGACGGCATCGCGATCGGCCTCGGCCGGCTCGCGGCCGCCGCGCGCCGCGCCGGGCACGCGATGACGCTCGTCGGATCGGCAGCCGCCGCCGCGCGGGCGATCGCCGTCGACGAGTCGGCCGTGCGCATCCCGGCCGCGATGAGCGCGTCGCTGCCGATCTATCCCGATTACGTGTGGCACGTGCCCGAGCTGCCGCCGCTGGTCGCGCACCTCGCGGCAAACGCCGATGTCGTCCAGCTCGCGACGCCCGGGCCGATGGGCCTGGCCGGCTTGATCGCGGGCCGCATGCTCGGCCTGCCGGTGATCGGCCAGTATCACACCGAGGTCGCCGAGTACGCGGCGCGGCTCACCGGCCTGCCGTTCGTCGCCGGGCTGGTGTCGCCGTTCGTCGGCTGGTTCTATCGCCAGGTCGATCTGTGCCTCGCGCCGTCGGCCGCGGCGGCGGTGCGGCTCGCCGGGCTCGGCGTGCCCGGGTCGCAGGTGTGGCGCGTGCCGCGCGGCGTCGATCTCGGCCTGTTCGATCCGGCGCGCCGCGATCGCGCGCGGCTCGGCTGGGGTGACGAGCCGGTGGTGTTGTACGTCGGCCGGCTGTCGCGCGAGAAGAACCTCGATCTGCTCGCGGCCGCGTGGCGCAGCGTGCGCGCGGCGCGGCCCGATGCTCGGCTCGTCGTCGTCGGCGATGGTCCGGCGCGCGCGACGCTCGCGGGCTGCGACGGCGCGACGCTGCTCGGCACGCTGCACGGCGAGGCGCTCGCCGCGGTGTTCGCGTCCGCCGACGTGTTCGCGTTTCCGAGCGAGACCGAGACGTTCGGCAACGTCGTCGTCGAAGCGGCGGCGAGTGGCCTGCCGACGGTGGTCGTGCGCAAAGGCGCGGCGCACGAGCACGTCATCGCGGGCGAGACCGGCGAGATCGTCGCGCCCGGCGACGCGCCCGCGTTCGCGGCCGCGATCGGCGCGCTGCTCGCCGATCCGCTGCGCCGCGCGGCGATGGCGCGCGCGGCCCGCGAGCACGCCGCCACGTACGACCTCGATCGCGCGGTCGCGGCGACGTGGGCGATCTATCGCGACCTCCCGGCAGTCGCGCGCGCGAGGGCGGCGTCGTGATCTCCGTCGTCATCGAGACCTGGAACCTGCGCGCCGATCCCGAGCCGCTCGGAGCGCTGCTCGCGGCGCTCGCGCCCGAGCTCGGCGACGCGGAGCTGGTCGTCACGCACCGCGAGATCTCGGCCGCGCGCCGCGCCTACTTGGCCGCGCGCGCGACACGCGCGATCAGCTGGGTCGAGCTCGGGCGCGATGCCGGCTACTACGAGCACAAGAACGCCGGCTTCGCGGCGTCGCGCGGCGACATCGTCGCGTTCGTCGACGGCGACTGCACGCCGGCCGCCGGCTGGCTCGCGGCGCTCACCGGGCCGATCGCCCGCGGCCATGCACGCGTCGTCGCGGGCGCGACGTCGTATCGCGGCGAGCTCGCCGCGCTCGCGACGCGGCTCGACTTCCCGGTCTTCACCCGCGATGCCGCGCATCGCACCGTGCGCAACTTCTTCGCGAACAACGTCGCGTTCGCGCGCGACGTGTTCGCCGCACACTCGTATCCGCAGCTCGCGCCGATGTTTCACGGCCAGTGCCAGGTGCTCGCGCTCGAGCTCGGCGCCGCCGGCATCGCGATCCACCACGCGCGCGACGCGCGCGTCACGCACGCGTGGCCGGCCTCACCGCGCGAATGGCTCGCGCTGCGCCTGCTGCGCGGCGCCGATACCGTGGCGCTCGTGCCACACGTCGCGGCGCATCACCGCGGCACGAGCTGGCTCGCGCGCGTGCCACGCGTGCCCGCGCTCGCCGTGCTCGGCGCGCGCGCGATCGCCGGCGCGTGGTGGGCGGTGCGCACCGGCCCGGTCGCGCGCGGGCTCGCGCTGGTCGCCGGCGTCTCCGTCGTCGACTCGATCGGCGCCGTGGCCGGGCCCGCGGTCTATCGCGTGCTCCCGAGCGCGTCGTGACGGCGCACTCGATCCTGCTCGCGTTCGGCAGCTACGGCGGTGCGTTCGTGGTCGCGCTCGTGTCGAGCTTCGTGCCGCTCGTCAGCGTCGACCTGTTTCTGGTCGGGCTCGTGATGTCGACGAGCGCGTTCGCGGCGCCCGCGATCGTCGCGTGCGCGGCCGCCGGCACGCTCGCCGGCAAGCTGCCGATCTACTATGCGACGCGCGGCGCGGTCTCGCTGTCGGAGAAGGCGCGCGCTCGCATCGAGCGGTTGCGCGCCCGCATCGCGCGCTGGGAACGCGCGCCGCTCGCCGTGCTCGCGACGAGCTCGCTGCTCGGCTTGCCGCCGTTCTCGCTGGTCGCGACCGCCGCCGGCGTGCTCGCGATCCGCGCCCGCGACTTCTGCATCGTCGTGTTCGCCGGGCGCGCGCTGCGCTTCGCGGCGGTGATCGCGATCGCCGCTCACGTCGCCCGCGCGCGGGGCTAGTGCTACCCTGCGGCAACTTGGCGCGGTCCGGACGGCATCTCCGAAGCATCCGACGGTCATGAGCTTCCCGGTACGACGCGTGGTCAAGGCGTTCGCCGTCGGGCTGGCCTGGCTGGTCGGCATCTTCGGGGTCATGCAGCTCGTGCCGTACGGCCGCACTCACTCGAATCCGGCCGTGATCTCCGAGCCGAAGTGGGATTCGCCGCGCACGCGCGAGCTCGCGGTGCGCGCGTGCTTCGACTGCCACAGCAACGAGACGCGCTGGCCGTGGTACGCCGATCTCGCGCCGTTCTCGTGGGTCGTGCAGCGCGATGTCGAGAACGCGCGCAGCGAGATCAACTTCTCGGCGTGGGATCGCACGTACGATCTCGCGCCTTATTCGGGAGAATCCGTGATCACCGGCAACATGCCGCCGATCAAGTACCGGATGGCTCACCCCGAGGCGGACTTGAACGAGCAGGACAAGCTCGATCTCGTGCGCGGGCTCGACGCGACGCTGAAGGCAACCGACTCCAGATGACGTATGCGGCGACGGCCGCGACCGCCGCCGCCACGAGCACGCGTTGCGCGGCCGCGATGCCCGCGCGCACGGTCTCGACGTGCTCGGCCCCGAGGTAGCCGAGCGCGAGGAACAGCGGCACGCCGACGCACGCCGCGAGCGCGTCCCACGCGAAGAAGCGGCGCGGCGCCATGCCGGCGATGCCGGCCATCGCGAACGCGGCGGCGCGCAGGCCCGCGATGTTGCGCGCGACGAACACGACCGCGCCGCCGCGGCGGTGATACGCGCGCTCGATCCTCGCGCGCCGCTCGGGCGGCAGGATCCGCGCGAACGGCTGGCGCGCGAGCGCCGCGGGGCCGAGCTTGCGCGCGCCGAAGAACAGCACGGCGTCGCCGACGAGCACGCCGGCGATCACGACCGCGAACGTCGCGAGCGGGCTCGCGCCGCGCTCGATCAGCGCCCCGGCCGCGAGCAGCGCCACGTCTTCGGGCAGCGGCGCGCCGAGCCCGCCGGCGACGAGCCACGCGAAGATGATCGCGATCGAGCCGTGCTGCAGCGCCTCCACCGCGCTTGTACGAGCCGGTGCGCCGATCGGATCGGCGAGCCTACAGGTCGAAGCGGTCGAGGTTCATCACCTTCGTCCACGCCGCCACGAAGTCGCGGACGAGCTTGGCCTGTGCATCGGCGCTCGCGTAGACCTCGGCCAGCGCCCGCAGCTGCGAGCTCGATCCGAAGACCAGATCGACGCGCGTGGCGGTCCACCTCAGCTCGCCGGTCTTGCGATCGCGGCCTTCGAACACGTCCTGCGCGTCCGACGTCGGCTTCCACACGGTGCCCATGTCGAGCAGGTTCACGAAGAAGTCGTTGGTCAGCACGCCTGGCCGCTTCGTGAACACGCCGTGCTTGGTGCGCCCGACGTTGGCATCGAGCGCGCGCAGCCCGCCGACCAGCACGGTCATCTCGGGCGCGGTCAGCGTCAACAGCTGCGCGCGCTCGACCAGCAGCTCCTCGGCCGAGACCGCGTAGCGCTGCTTCAGGTAGTTGCGAAAGCCATCGGCGAGCGGCTCGAGCACCGCGAACGACTGCGCGTCGGTCTGCGCCGCCGATGCGTCGGTGCGGCCGGGCGCGAACGGCACGGTGACTGCGTGGCCGGCCGCCTTCGCGGCCTGCTCGACCGCGGCGGTGCCGCCGAGCACGATCAGATCGGCGAGCGAGACCTTCTTGCCGCCGGGCTGCGCGCCATCGAACTCCTTCTTCACGCGCTCGAGCACGCCGAGCACCTTCGCGAGCTGCGCCGGCTGATTCGCATCCCAGTCCTTCTGCGGCGCGAGCCGGATGCGCGCGCCGTTCGCGCCGCCGCGCTTGTCGGAGCCGCGAAACGTCGCCGCCGACGCCCACGCGGTCGCGACCAGCTCGGCGACCGACAGCCCCGACGCGAGGATCGTCGCCTTGAGCGCCGCGATGTCGCGGTCGTCGATCAGCGGGTGATCGACGGCCGGCACCGGGTCCTGCCAGATCAGCTGCTCGGCCGGAACCTCCGGGCCGAGGTAGCGCGCGCGCGGACCCATGTCGCGGTGCGTGAGCTTGAACCACGCACGCGCGAACGCGTCGGCGAGCTGATCCGGATGCTGCAGGAAGCGCCGCGCGATCTTCTCGTACGCGGGGTCGACCCGCAGCGCGAGATCGGTCGTCAGCATCGCGGGCGCGTGCCGCTTGCCGCGGTCGTGCGCGTCGGGCACCGTGCCGGCGCCGGCGCCGTTCTTCGGCCGCCACTGATGCGCGCCGGCCGGGCTCTTCGTCAGCTCCCACTCGTACTTGAACAGGTTCTCGAGGAAGTGGTTGCTCCACTTCGTCGGCGTCTGGGTCCACGTGACCTCGAGGCCGCTCGTGATCGAGTCGTCGCCCTTGCCGGTGCCGAGGCTGTTCTTCCAGCCCAGGCCTTGCGCCTCGAGCGGCGCGGCTTCCGGATCGGGGCCGACGTGCTTGCCCGCATCGCCGGCGCCGTGCGTCTTGCCGAAGCTGTGACCGCCGGCGATCAGCGCGACGGTCTCCTCGTCGTTCATCGCCATGCGGCCGAACGTCTCGCGGATATCGCGCGCCGCGGCGAGCGGATCGGGCTTGCCGTTCGGGCCCTCCGGGTTGACGTAGATGAGGCCCATCTGCACGGCCGCGAGCGGATTCTCGAGATCGCGGTCGCCGGAGTAGCGCCTGTCGTCGAGCCACTTGGATTCCGAGCCCCAGTAGATGTCGGTCTCGGGCTCCCAGATGTCTTCCCGACCGCCGCCGAAGCCGAACGTCGGAAAGCCCATCGACTCGAGCGCGACGTTGCCGGCGAGGATCATCAGATCGGCCCACGAGATCTTGCGCCCGTACTTCTGCTTGATCGGCCACAGCAGGCGGCGCGCCTTGTCGAGGTTGACGTTGTCGGGCCAGCTATCGAGCGGCGCGAACCGCTGGCTGCCGTTGCCGGCGCCGCCGCGGCCATCGCCGATGCGATACGTGCCGGCGCTGTGCCAGGCCATCCGGATGAACAGCGGCCCGTAGTGGCCGAAGTCGGCCGGCCACCAGTCCTGCGAGTCGGTCATCACCGCGAGCAGGTCCTTTTTCAGCGCCGCGAAATCGAGGCTCCGGAACTCCGCGGCGTAGTCGAAGCTCTCGCCCATCGGATTGCCGAGGAGCGAGCGCTGGTGCAGCACGTCGAGTCGGAGTTGATTCGGCCACCAGTCGCGGTTCGACGGGCCCGCGGCCTGGGAATGAAAGGGGCACTTGGCTTCGCTGGTCATGGCGACAAGCTACGCCGCGCCGACCGCTCCGTACATTCAGTTGTCGCGATTGATGTGATAGGGCGAAGTTATCAGTGATCGCCGATCACGTAGCTCGCCTCGAACATCACGCCGGGCGCGCTGCCCTGCACGCGCATCGGGCAGATGCCGCGGCAGATCGCCTGCAGCTGCGGATCGGTATCCGGCATGAACACGACGTAGTGGAGCGAGAAGTGCCACCCGAACGTCGCCGATAGTCCGGCGCTCACTTCGCGGCCTTGATGATCGATCGTCGTCATCATCGGGTTCGGGTAGTAGCCGATGTTCTGCGCCGGCTGCCAGTGAACCCAGCGCTCGCCGACACCGAGATCGAGATCGAGGTGCGGGCACACCTCCCCGGGCACGCACTTCGCGGACGCGATCAGCGTCTGGATCAGCCCGCCGACCCGCTGCGCGCCGCCGCCGAAGCCCGCGGTGCCGTCGTAGTCGAGGTCCGAGTACTCGCCCTCGACCGTGACCCGCCCGACGCGATAGCCGAGCCCGAGCGTGTAGCCGTCGTCGCGGTTACCGGGCGCCGACGTGTCGTATCCACCGACGGCGCCGATGCGAACGATCGGTCCCGCGCCGGCCGTTCCGGCGAGCGCGACCACGACGAGGACGAGCACGGTGAAGCAGCGCATGCCCGGATCATCGCCTCGAAGCCACGCGGTGGGGCATTAAGGTATCGATAAGCGTGCGGGCTACTGGATCACGACGTTGTTGATCGGCTTGACGCTCGCTCCGGCCGGGTACGCGTAGCTCACCGCTTGCGTGAAGAAGCCGGTGGTCGCGGCGCTGCCCCAGCCCCACACCACGAGGCCGAACGGCGCCGTGCTGGTCGCGACGTGCAGGCCGTTGTTGCAGCCGTTGACCGACTGGAAGTTGCCGGTCACGAGGTCGAGGCGCGCGTACTCGATCGTGTCGGCGGCGTCGATCGGCATCCAGCCGGTGACCGTGCCGCTGCAATCGAGCGAGACGTCGGCGAACGCGCCGTTCTTGCGCTCGCGCGTGAGCACGAGGTTCGTCTCCGAGTACGTCGGGTCGGTGAAGAACGTGTACGACGACAGGTACTGTTCGGGCGGCACGATGTTGACGAACTCGGGATCGCCGCGATGGTCGGCCGAGTTGCCGGCGACCACCGACCAGCCCGTCATGTGCGCGGACATGTAGAACGGGTGGCTGCCATCCTGGCTGGACACGACGAACGGGCCGGGCGCGTCGAACTCGGCGATCTGGCCGAACGCGAGCGTCGTCGGCGCGCCGGGCGGCGCCGACGGCAGATACGCGAGCGTCGTGCCGTCGACCGCGCCGACCATGCGCCACGGCACGGTCTCCTCCTGATTCGCGTAGCGGTTGCGGTAGCGCACGGCGGCGTAGCGATCGCCGAGCGCGCGCACCGGCGGGATCTCCTGATGCGCGGAGTCGCAGGCATCGTCGCCGACGTCGACGCTGAGGCACGTCGCGCCGCCCCACACGCCGACCGGTTGATCGGCCGTGATCGGCGTGCCGTTGAGCTCGGCGTCCTGCGTGAGCTGCAGCACCTGACCGGCCGCGACCTGGTACGTGACGTTCGCGCCTTGCGTCGCCGGACCGACGCCGCCGCCGCCCGCGATCGCCGCGGTCGGGCGCAGCGTCACGTTCGTGATCGCGGCCTGACCGACGATCTCGATGAACGGCTGTGCCTCGGACACGATCGTGCTCTTGCGAAACGCGTCGACCGCGACGTAGCTGGTGTCCCACGCCGACGTCGGCAACAGCAGCGTCGCGCTGGTCGCGGCCGAGTCGCCACCGCCGTACGGGAAGATGTCGTAGGCGACGACCGGCGCCGACGTCGTGATGTGAAACGCCTGGCCGAGGCCGGTGCCGTGCACGGCGGCATCGGTCGCCGTGACCGCGGGCGTGATCCCGGAGGGACACGCCATGCCGAGCAGCCCCGTGTGCGCGAGGAACAGGATCGCGACCTGGCCGGGCTGCAGCAGGCCGTTCGCGAGCGGCGCGTACGTCAGGCCCTGGCCCTGGCCGCTCGGCACGCGTGCGAAGCCGTCGAGCGCCAGCTGCGTGCCACCGCGCTCCACGCTGATCGCGACCGGCGCGCCCCACGTGTTCGCGACGTAGGCCGCGAAGCATCCGCCTTGGCCTTCCGTGATCACGTCGGGATCGACCGAGTAGTAGTCGCAGCCGATCGAGCTCTTGTCCTCGGACGCCGCGTCGCACGGCGCGATGCACGAGCCAGCCGCGCAGCCGAGGTCGCTCGGGCACGTGGTGATCACGTTGCCGTTGCAGTCGACGACATCGTGCAGATCGGAGCTGCACGTGATCTCGCAGTCCGCGCTGCCGTCGCTGCCGCCGCTGCCGTCGCCGTTGCCGCTGCCGTCGCGGCGCGCGCCCGGTCCGCAGGCGACGAGCGAGGCGACCGCGATCGAGGATGCCAGTGCCAGTCGATGTGCCATGTCGATTCGCGCGGCACGCTAGCGAGCACGCACGCGCACCTCAACGCGCAGGCCCTGACGCTGGCTCGCCATCGGCATGCACGTGATGTGCAGCCGTCAGCAGCTGTCATTTCGGCGCGAAAGCGGTCAGTCGTGAACCGGGAGCTGGCCGATGAACACGCTCTTGCCGAGCGTGTCGACGCCGCTGTGGCGCAGGATCGCGTATGCGGTCACGACGTGGAAGTAGAAGTTCGGGAACGACGCCTGGAACAGGTAGTCCGTCGCGGTGAGCCACTTGCCGCCGAGCCACGTCGGCGCGATCTTGCGATCGGCCGCGCCGACGAAGTCCTCGCGCTTGTAGGTCTCGAGGTGCGCGAGCACGGTGCGGACACGCGCGCGCAGCTCGTCCATCGTCTTCTCGTTATCGGGATGCGACGGCGCCTTCTTGCCGGTGAGATAGGCGCACCCGAACTTCGCGCTGTCGCACGCCGACTGCACTTGCTTGTCGAGCGTGTACATGTCGGGCGCGAGCCGCTGCGCGACCAGCTGATCGGGCTCGAACTTCTTCGCCTTCGCGAATGCGATCCCGGCTTCGAGCCAGCGATCGAGGTTGTGGAGCATCTTGGAGAACTGGGGAACGCTGAGATCGTAGAGGTCCATGGCCGGGACAGTACCCGATGCGTGCTAGCGCTGGTAGCAGCTCGGCGTCGGCGGCGGCGTCACCGTGCGGTGCACGAGGCGCCACGTGTAGAACGTGATCGCGAGCATCGTGAGCGAGACCGCCCACACCGCGACCACGGCCGTGATCCGGCGACTCGGCTCGCGGCGGGCGCGGCGGGCGATGACGTACATCGCTGCCGCGGCGAGCGCGGCGGCGAGGCTCGCGAGCGCGACGCGGCCGTAGAAGTCCATCGCGATCCCGCTCGCGTTCACCTCGAACGTCCAGCTGCGCTCGGCCGGGTGATACCAGGGCAGCGGGACCCGAACGAACGCGGGGAGGGCGAGCGTCAGCGCGAAAACGATCGTCGCGACGCACGTGGCGAGATGGACGGCGTGCTTGGTCGACATCGAGCTCACACGCCTTTCGCCATCGTGATGAGCAGCCCCGACAGCATGTCGAACCACACGATCGCGGCGACGAGCCAGACGAACGCGACGTACGCGCGCGCGAGCGTGCGATCCTGCTTCGGATCGATCACGCGCGACAGCGCGAACGTGCCGAGCACGAGCGGGATCCCGAGCGCCGCGGTGTGCTCCTTGAGATCGAACAGGTTCGACGCCCACGGCTCGTAGCGATCGAGGTACAGCGCTCGCGTCGCGTAGCGGAACGTCGGGTACGACAGCAGGCCGAGCGCGAACGTCGCGAGCCACGTCACCGCGACGGTCGCGGCGTAGATGCGCGCGAGCCGGACCTTGAACACGCCGCGCAGGAAGCCGAGCGCGACCACCGCGTGATGCGTCGCCGCGCCGACGAGCACGATCGCGCCGACCGCGTGCACGAGCACGAGCAGGCGCGCGAGCCCGGAGAGGAACAGCGACGGCATCGCGGGCTAGGACGATAGAAAGCGCGCGTGCGCCGCGGCAACCGAAATCGGCTGTGCAAAACGCGCACAGCACGAGTCGTGCACGTTCGTGCCGCTCACGGTGCACAGGCACGCGCGTTCGTCGCCGCGAGCCCGCGCGAGCGCGAGGAGGTGTTCGAGCAGGAACGCCGTGGCGCCGCGGCGCAGATGGCGCGCCGTTCGATCTGCGACGCGGGCGTCAAATCGCGCGGTCTGGCGAATCAGCGCAACCGTAGTCGCAGGCCGAGGTCGAGGCCGTACGCGGCGCCTCCGACCGTCCACGTTTCCATCGTCGGCGGGACGCCCAAGTAATACGAAACACCTTGATCGGTCGTGTACGACGTCGCGCCATCGAGGCTGGCGCCGCCGACGACGAGCACGGTCGGCGTCACCGCGAACGAGAGCGCGAGCCGCACACCGCCGAGTGGCGCCCAGAAGCCCACGCTGCTGACCGGGAATCCCTCGCGCCGCGCGGTGAGGTCGAAATACTGCATGCTGAGCTGAGCTTCGACTTCCGCGCCGACGCGATCGAACGGCAGCGGAACCGCGTAGGCGGCCACTGCTCCAAACATGTACGCGCGATCACCATCGGTGTCGGACAGTCGTAAGCCGAGCACCGGACCGACTCGGAAGCTCCCGAGGTACTTTCGGATCTCGAGCTCCGTCGTCGTGCCCGCCGACGGATTCGAATAGGTCTGTGCGCGGTCCGAGATGCCGAGACTCCCCGACTGCGCGAGCGCGAACAACGAGATGTCCCCCCACAGCGGTCGGCTATCTCGCGGATGAGAGCGCGCCTCGACCTGCGCGAGCGCATCTCCGGGCGGCGGATCACACGGCTCCACGCGGAGCTGATCGCCGTCCACAACGCCGGTGACTCCGCCGCCGTGCTCGTCCCAGACGGCAAAGCAGCCGACAGGCTGCCCGCGTTTGTACCAACCGATCGTCTTGAGCGAGCCGTTCGGGTACCAGAACCCCCACAGCCCGTCGGGCACCGACGAGGCGCCACTGGCGATGTAGTCCCCATGCGACTCGACTGCACCGTTCGGATACCAGTGCGTGTATGGCCCCTGGACTCCGCCACTCAGCGGTGACGGATGTGCCGTGTCGAAGAGGCTCGGGTATGTTCGGCCCTCCACCGGCAGCGCCGCAACGCCTGCCGCGGTCGTCGCACACCACTCGACTCGACCCGTCGGACGATCGTCGTTCGCGAGTCGCGATCCCAGTGGGCACTGCCGGGATGTCGTCGCGCATGCCGCGGTCGTCAACGTCACCACCACCACGAGCCACCTGAGCATTTCGTCACCCTACACGGTCGAACGAGCGACACGAGATGTCCGCGCTTGGGTCTGCTTACGGGTGATGTGCTGGAGTAGCGCCGGTGTCGCTGGGTCAATGGCGTCCGCTGCCGGCGTGGGGCGCCGGGCGGATGTGAACGCCCGAGGGAGCGGGATGCGTCGCGTGGTACTGGGTGTGGCTCTCGAAGCCGCCACGCACCGGCTCGTGGCGGACGTAGCCTTGTGGACGATAGTGAGCGTAGCGCTCGGGATGTTCGATCCCGCGGATGCGCTCCGGCACGACCCCGGCGCGCTCCCACCCGCGGCCGTACCAGCCGGATCGCCACCAGAATCCACCACGAAACACCCAGTAGAAGTCATCGACGAAGAAGATCGGCTCGTCCCAATCGGCGATCACTTCGACACCGGGGCTGATTTCGACGAGATCGGCTGTGCCATCCTCGACGTACATGGGATACGCAGGCTCGACGTAACAGCCGTGCGCTGTGAGCAGGGCCGATGCGAGCGCGATCGATCGAACGAGTGGGCTCATGACTTCGAATGCTCCTTGCCTTCGCCGCGGTCCAGCCAGGTCGGCTTGACGGCGAAGCTGATGACGATCATTCCGACGAGGACTGCTGCGGCGATGATCCACATGGTTGGCCACTATGAATGCAACTGCCCTGCCGAATGTCGGAGAACGATCGCCTCGACTTCAGCGCAATGCCTGCGGTGATGTTGTCGCCTCGCGCGAAGGCTGCGCTACGAAACTCTTCCAGTTGCGCATGTACTCGACGAACCCGGGCGAGAGTCCGCGCTCGAGGAGCTCAGCCTTGGTCAGCGGCGGGCGACGTGGCGCCCACCCTGCGATCGCGGCGTTGGCCGCCCACTCTGGATTTGCGATCGCCGCGCGACCGATGGCGACCGCACTCGCGCCCTTGTCGAGCAAGGCTTCGGCATCCTCGCGCGTCCACACGCCGCCGGCCGCCACGATCGCCACGTCGCGAGCCAGCGCGGATCGGAATAGAGAAACCGCGTGAAGGTCCGAGCGTTTCCGCGTGTTGTCGCGCCAGTCCCACAGCGATAGGTGGATGAAGTCCGCGCCGTCATCGCAGAGCCAGCGCGCGACCTCCACCGACTCGTCGAGATCGATGCCCTTCGCGTTGCCGTGATCCTCGGGCGACAGCCGCACGCCGACGACAAAGCTCGGCGGCACGGCCGCCCGCACCGCGCGCATCGTGTCGCGCAGCAGCCGAGCTCGGCCCTCGAGGGTCCCGCCCCACTGATCGCCGCGGCGATTCATCGTCGTGCTCAGAAACTGCGTGAATAGAAAGCCGTGCGCGCCGTGCAGCTCGATGCCGTGGAAGCCCGCCGCATGGCAACGCACGGCCGCGTCGCGAAATCGGCTGATCACACGAGCGATGTCGTTCGCGGTCGCGTCGCGCGCGCCTTCGATCGCCGACGCGCTCCACGTCTGCTCGCCGGTGAGCTGCGAGCTCGCCCGCACGCCGCCGTGAAATAGCTGCACGATCCCGAGCGCGCCCGCGGCGCCGAGCGCGCAGGCAAGCCGGCGCATGCCCGGCAGCAAGCGATCGTCGTACACACCGAGCTCGCCGGGCCACGCTTGACCATCGAGCGATACGTGGGCGGCGCATGTCTCGATCACGCCGAACCCGCCGCGCGCACGCATCTCGAGCCAGCGCAGCTCGTCGTCGGATAGGCTGCCGTCCGCGTGGCTCATCTGGTTCGTCATCGGCGCCAGCCACGTGCGATTGCGCGCGCGCACCCCGTTACGAAACACGAGTGGTTCGTAGAGCATCTACTTGGCCTTTCGCTGTTCGGCAGCATGGCAGGCCGAGCACACGACGAGGATCTCGCCGTAGGCGCGCGCTCGTGCTGCGAAGTCGTCCTTGGTGCCGCGGTTCTTCGTGTCGTTCGCAAGGCCCTGCAGGCGGCGAGCGAACGCGACGCGCTCTGTATCATCGGCCACCGAGGGCGCCGGAGTTTGCGCGAGTACGTCGAGCCCAGCGAGCCACGATTCGTCGGCTCCACCGATGATTCCCTCGAACAGCCGATCGGTCGCCCACACGTGACGCGCCATGCGCGCGTCGACCGAAGCTCCATCCGGCGGCAGCGGCGGCGGCACTGCGAACAGCGGCACGACCTTCGCGTCGACGTGACATGCGGCGCATGTCGCCGCGAGTCGCGCGGTTCGCTTGCATGCCTCTTCGGTGGTCGGCGCCATCGACAGCTCATGCGCGTTCGAGCGCGCGAAACCGGCCTGGCTGCGCCACTTCGCGAGCCCGGGCTCGTCGAGCGAGCTCCCGATCAGCCGCGCGAGAACCTGGGTCTCGTAAACCTCGCCCCGAATCGCGAGATGCTGGATCGCGCCGAGCAGCGTGTAGCGCTCGCGCATGTGGAATCGAACCATCGCTTCGTGGTCGTAGGTCGCGGCCGAACGGGGCGATTCGGCAACATGGGGCGGGTCGGCATGGCTCGCTTCGCAAGCGCCGACGGCGAGGAGGAGCGCGAGCAAACGCATGGCTACGCTTTGTGCATCGCTCGTTCCACGGATCTCGCGCACGAAACGCGCATAGCCTGCGTCATGCGGCCTCGAGCTGGAGTGCAGACTCGAGGACGCCGAGCTCCGCACGGACCTCGTCGACGTGCTCGGCGATCGACTCGCCCCTCGGGGAGGATCGACCCATCGCGCTTCGGCCACGGAATCGATGCGAGCATGGCGCAAGCAGCGCCGGCGCCGGTGGCTAACCACCGGCGCCCAGCCGGACGAGCTACGCAATCCGCAGGCGATCGACGACGTTCTTCACGCCGCGTGTGCCGGACGTCGCCGCCGTGGACCTCGACGCCGACATCGGTCGGCGCGACGCGGGTGTCTCAGGCGAGCTCCTCGAGCACGTCCTGTTGAACGTCGCGGTCGCTCTTCTGATGATTGTGCGTGACCACGGGGCTCACGACTTCGAGCCGGCGGCCGCGATCGGGATCTTCTTGGCCTGCGCGGTGGCGAGCTTCGGGATCACGAGGGTGAGCACGCCGTCCTTGAGCTCGCTCTTGGCGTGCTCGATATCGGCACCTTCGGGCAGCGTGAAGCTGCGGCAGAAGCTGCCGTACTGGCGCTCGTACGTGTAGACCGTATCGGTCTTCTCCTCGTGCGAGGTGTCGCGCTTGCCCGAGACCTGAATGCGGTTACCGGTCGTCGTGATCTCGAGGTCTTCCTTCTTCACACCTGGAACATCCGCCTTGAACAGATAGGAGTCCTTGTTCTCGGTGACGTCGAAGCTCGGGTTCCACTCCATGCTCGCGAGCGTGGGGAGATTCGGAAACATCGGCGCCATCTCGCGGAACGGATCCCACCTGAGCAGGTCGCGCATCATGCGCATCGGGTTCCACTCGGTCATCGCCTGCTGCTGCTGCGTTCCGCCGTTCTTCTTCACGATATCAGCCATTGGTCTTTCTCCTGTTGAGGTGGACCGAGCACGAGCAAACGACACGCCAGCATCAGCCGAGGTTTTCGCGAATGGCTTGCGCGGCACGGATCGCGCGGGGTTCCGTTGTCGCGAGAGCTAGCCGAGGCTGAGCCGAGGCTAGTGAGCTACCAACCGGTCACGTAGTCGGCGCGCGCGTGCCGGTAGATGTCATCGCGGAGCGCGCGCAACGCGTCGCGCACCTCGTGAAGCTCATGGACGAACGTGTCGCCGACGTGCTCGCCGGACCGCGCGATCCTCGTTTCGAGGTTGTCGAGGCGCGGCTTCAGCTCGTGCCAACGATCGCGCGCGTCCATGCTCGCGAGATGGAGCTTCACCTCGAGCTCGTCGGCAAGTCGGCGCGCATCGTCCCAGACAGACAGATCATCGGTGGTCATGGCGAACCTCCGTTGCGATGGGTGACCTCCGAGCACGGCTGTCGAACACCACCAGCGCGAACGCCGCAATGATGAGCCAGGTGATCGCCACCTCAGCGCTCCGCGCGGCGGCGCGTCAGTGCGAGCGTCGTCAGCACCGCAATGATGAGGTACATGAAGAACCCGTAGATGCACGGCGGCGCGCCGAGCGCGCTTCCGGGCTCGCCAACCGGCGTGCAGGTCGGCGCCCCCGACGAGCCGAACAGCTCGCGATACGACAGGTATCCCGAGAATGCGAGCCCGCCGAGCGCGAGCGCGAGGATAAGCGACAGCAAGACCTTCATGAGACGCCTTCGTGGAATCGGCAGTTCGGATGAGCTGTTCGGACACCTGCTGCTCTCGGGAAGATCTCTCCGCGTTAGGCCGTGTTGGTCCATCGCCAACCGATGTCTGACCGTTACAGGCTGGGTCAGGTCATCGCTCCGTTTCGCGTTCGCCACACGCGTTACCGTGCGCGTTCTTCCTTCAAGCCATCTCCATCGGGCTTTCAACCGGCATCGTCGTGGCGATGGGAGTCACGACAGATGATCGGTTTCTTCGTGCGATTAGCAGTCCTTCCCGTTCGAGTTGTCCGAGCAGCTCATCCGAGCCGCCGATGAATTCGTTGTAGAGCAAGTGACATGCCGAGCGATCGGCGGGCTCGAGCGCCGGGAGACCGCGAACCGTGCGTCGCGTGCCCGGCTACCCGCAAGAGGTTCGCGTTACCGCCCCTGCGCTGGTTGGTGCTCGGTATCGTGCGGGTACAGATCGTCGAGCATGCGCTCGAACGTCTCGCGATCGATCTCACCGCGCGCGTAGCGCCGTTTGATGATCGCCTCCGCGGTGCGATCGCCGTTCGACGGAAGCAGCCAGCCGAACACGAGCACGGGAACGCCGCGACGAGTGCCACGCTGCGGCGCCCGCGGTTGTACGGCGGATGACCCGCACGCCGATGGCCAGTGCAAGCCGGAGACCCGATCCGTGCGCAAGCAGCGTTCACAGCTCACTCCAGTCAGTGAACGCTGTGAGCACGCAATCGGACGATCGGCGTGACGGGCAGCGCTTTCGTGCAGGGCGACGATGCCCGGAAACTCGAGCTCTGCCTGCTCGAAGTTCCGCTCTGTAATGAAGCCAATCATGTCCCTCGCCACAGCATCGGTGATGCCATCACAAAGCCATGACTCGGCGTCTCGAGGACGCAGACCTTGCACGACGAGGCGCACGGTGCGCAGACCATTCGATCATCGGCGGCCGCAGCGTCGCGCGAACGCTACCGAGATGCGCAAACTGCGAGCTGTTCCGTGGTGTCCCGTTTGCATGGTTGGGGCTTGGCCTGGTCGCGACCCGGCCAGGTGAACCATGAGGAAAACGAATTCGTTACCGGTCCTGTTGTTCGCAGTCATCTTCGCCGCCGGCATCGCGCTGGCGGTCGCGATCTACGGCATCACCGCGGCGGCGCCGGGCCACGCGATCGTGCTCGCCATCGCCTTCGTCGTCGCGTGGATCGTGGCGAGCGCGGTCAAGATCGCAGCGCCGTGGGACCGCGCCGTGGTGCTCCGCCTCGGCCGGTTCCACGCGCTGCGCGGACCCGGATTGTTCGCGATCATCCCCGTGATCGATACGGTGCCGTACTGGATCGATACGCGCGTGATCACCTCGACGTTCAAGGCCGAGCAGACGCTGACGAAGGACACGGTGCCCGTCGACGTCGATGCGGTGCTGTTCTGGAAGGTGATCGATCCCGAGAAGGCGGCGCTCGCGGTCGCCGATTACGCGAGCGCGATCGGCTGGGCCTCGCAGACCGCGCTGCGCGACGTCATCGGCAAGACGATCCTCGCCGACATGCTCGAGGGCCGGGAGAAGATCTCGTCCGAGCTACAGCGCATCATCGACGCGCGCACCGAGCCGTGGGGAGTGAACGTGATCTCGGTCGAGGTGCGCGACGTACTGATCCCGCCCGCGCTGCAAGATGCGATGTCGATGCAGGCGCAAGCCGAGCGCGAGCGCCAGGCGCGCGTGATCCTCGGCGACTCCGAGCGCCAGGTCGCCGAGAAGTTCGGCGAGGCGGCGAAGACGTACGAGCACAACCCAG
The DNA here is from genome assembly GCA_035500135.1 of Kofleriaceae bacterium. Taxonomy (GTDB): domain Bacteria; phylum Myxococcota_A; class Polyangia; order Haliangiales; family Haliangiaceae; genus JABFXX01. The sequence continues at coordinate 44,765 of DATJXL010000242.1, read as the reverse complement.
TGGCGCTGCACCTGCGCGCGATGAACATGCTCTACGAAGGTCTCAAGGAGAACTCCACGATCGTTCTCGTGCCGAGCACGGCGCTCGAGACGATGCAACTCGGCGGGCTGACCGGAATCACCGCGCTGAGCGCCGCGCTCGCCAAGGACGGCAAGACGAAGGAAGCGGTCGTCGCGCGCGGCGCGTGATCGAGGCGCCATGTCGACGCGACGTGCGTGGCGATGGCTAGCCCTCGTGGGCTTCGCGAGCGCGCTCGTCGCACTCTACTTCTACGTGCGGCCGACGCGGGGCGTCCCCGGCAGGGCGTACGAGGAGGCCAATCGCGCGGGCGTCATCTACTGGCACGGCAGGCTCGATCGCCCCGAGGTCGCGCTCACGTTCGACGACGGGCCGAGCGTTCCGTACACCGAGGAGTTGCTGGCGATCCTCGACGCACACCACGTCAAGGCAACGTTCTTCATGATCGGGCGCAACGTCGAGCAGCACCCCGAGATCGCCAAGGCAGCCGCGGATGCCGGCCACGTCATCGGCAATCACACCTACAGCCATCCGAACCTCGAGCTCGAGCGCGAGTCGTATGTCGGCTCCGAGCTCGCGCGCGCCGAGACCGCGATCATCGCGGCGACCGGGCAGCGGCCGCACTTGTTCCGGCCGCCGTATGGCGACGAGGACCGCTTCACACTGCACGAGAGCGGTCACCTGGGCTACGTCGCCGTCGAGTGGTCGGTCAGCTCGAAGGACTGGCAAATGCCTGGAGTTGACGCGATCGTCGCGAACGTGCTCGCGCACGTACACGACGGCGCGATCGTCCTGCTCCATGACGGCGGCGGAGATCGCAGCCAGACCGTCGAAGCGGTCGCGCGGCTGATCCCGGAGCTGCAGCGGCGGGGGTACGAGCTCGTCACGATACCGGAGCTGCTCGGCGAGTCCGCCGCGTCGCCCTGATCATCCGCGGCGCCGGATCAGGCTCGCGAGGAAGCACAGTGCGGCGATGCTGATGATCACCGGCCCGGGCGGGTATCCGACATGACGCGCGACGACCGTTCCGGCGACGGTCGCGAGCACTGCGATCACGACGGCGTGCGCCAACATCTGCGGCAAGGTCCGTGCGAGACGCTTCGCGGTCGCGGCCGGGACGATCACGAGGGAGCCCATGCGCAGCACGCCGAGGTAGCGCAGACCGCGGTCGCGCGAGGCCGACGAGCTCAGTCGTGGACCTGGAACTCCAGCGGCGTGCCGTACGCGGTCTGCAAGGTCTCGGGCGTGAGGATACCGCATCACGACACTCAGCTCGTGCGAGAGCACCGTGAGGCCGGTCTCGACCTGAAGCCGGCGCACGAGCTCGTTGAGCCGCTCTTGACCGGGTGCATCCACCATCGTCGAGCACGCGCGTCGACCGGAACGAGACCGCGACCCGGTCGACCTCCAAGATGACCGCGGTCATGGCACACCAAACGGCGCGACCTCGCCGTGCTCGTCTACGGCGAACGCGCGCGCCGTGATCGCCGCGCCCTCGATCGTGATCAGCGTGAACGTATGTGGCTGGGTCTCGAACCACACCCCGTGCCAGTTACGCAGGTCGAACGGCGTCCCGTCGTGAGGCAGGCGGCAGTGCATTCGCGACACCGTATCGACGCAGTGCGCGCGCCGCCGCGACGCGTCGCTCGGCGCGAACCGCCACGAGGCCGAGGCTGTCCCGATACTGACCTGCCGGATCGTGGCGCCGCCCGGCAGCGCGATATCCTCGTCCCACACGAGATGTTCGTGGCCGGCGACGTAGAGATCGGCATGCCCCGCGGCGAGCAGGCTCCCGAATTGTTCGACGAAGCCGCGGCGCGGTTCGGCCACGACCGACGACAGCGGCACATGGCCGAACACGATGCGGAGTCTTGCGCCGTGCGCCGCGTCGAGGTCGCGGGCGAGCCAGTTCGCGACGGCCGGGCGCAGCGACTCGTCGACGACGTACGCGAGCGAGAGATGCACATGATCGATGTCGACTCCGTATGAAAACGGCGCGGCAGCGAGCGCGATGCCGCTGGATGGCTGGCGGTCGCCGATGATCCGTAGCGGCGCGGCCCAGCGGTCGAGATCGGCCCAGGCCTCGGCGTAATCGGTCCGATATGGGGCGAGAGCGCTGTCGTGATTGCCGGCGATCGGCAGGACGGGTATTCCGGCGGCTCGGATCGGCTCGAGGGCGTCCCGCGCCGCTCGCCACCACCGCGGCGCCTCGACGATGCGCCACGGAAGATCCCACGCGTCACCGTCGGTGAAGTCGCCGGTGACGACGACGACGCGAGGCCGCGCGGCGACCACCGCCGCGACCACGTGCTCGAGTATGGGCGGGATGCTGCCGCCGCGCGGGATGTGGAGGTCGGAGATCACCGCGATCGTCCATGCGGTCGATGGATCGCTGCTGGCGGCCAGCGCGGTCGAGCTCTCGCGTTCGCAACCGAGCGCCACGAGCAACGCCAGCGTTAGGCACAGCCGCGCCATCACGACGTCAGCCGGCGAGGATGAGCGAGCAGGGCGTCCTTCAATACTAGCCAGGCAGGGTTCGTCGGGATCGACATCGAGCCTTTCAGCTCGATGTCCTGCTCGATGTCCCCGATCGGACTGGCGGCGTTTCGGACTTCGATGGCCATGTACTCAGGCTGCTGCAAGCTCGACGCCGTGTGTGCCAACTCGCAGCGGTCGATCCGTTTGATGCGCGGTCGCGGGTCGATGCGTGGTGATTCGCGTGATGGAAGACCGGGAGCGCGCGCGACCTTCGTTCGGGTCGAACCGGCGCGCAAGAAAGGCGCGGGTCGGGTGTCCTCGGACCAATTGGTCCCGATTGCGCGGCGACCCCGACGTGGCGGCATCTGCTCGGGAGGGCGAACATTGCTTTCGAGCTGTTAGCGATGCCCAGCGCTCGACGCATTTGTAACGAGCGTGCCGGCCCGACGACGATCAATGCCTTGTAATCGATCGCGATGGCAGGCGAGATGGCCACGAAATGGTGCGGAAGATCGGCGTGGCCGATTTCTCAAATTCTTTTTCCGGTTCGCGGACCGACACATCAGTCACTCAAACCGGATGTATATATCATCTCGTTCGGATCCGTAGATATTTCTTCTATCGCAAACAGATGTGTGGACAATGAAGGATTGGCATCGTACATCGCCATATGGCCGGGAAAGCTGGAATCGAATGAGCTCCCAGTTGGGCTGTGGCTCGTTGCCCATCCGTTCGATACGGTTACCGTTTGGGTGTTGCTGCTGTCTTGATATGAAAAACCGACCGTAGTGTAACCATCGGGGAGGGCTCCCCACGCCGCAGAAACCATAGTCGTGCTGTAGTTAGCTGGACTGAGCACGGGCAGCAGTGAGAACGAACTTGGAACCACGTTCAGAAACGATCCCGACACGGTGCGAGCCTCTCCAGTTCCCGACACCAGGATGCTAACCGAGTAGGAGTCACCATCGGATGAAATGGAATTGGGAAGAACACTGAATGTCGAGGCCGTAGATGGAAGGTTCACGATCGTGTTGTTAGGAGTCCCCAACCCTTCGAACGTGCTTACGGTCTCCCCGGCGAGAATGTCAGGCAATGCAAAGCTGGATGACAGCAGGGCCAGACCTTCTGTCGATAGGTCAACTTCGCTCTCGACGAAATCAGTCTTGAGTTCTTGATCGCGACGGAGCGCAATCATCGTCCCATTGGTGGCCGCGAAGTCCACTACTCCAGGCGCCACTGACATTTCAAAGGACCACGAGTTCGTAAACGAGCTGTCTGTCGCGTCGCTAGCGAATACTGCCCCTGCTTGCGCCATCTGACCAGTGATCTTGATATCATTATTCGGCACAGTCATATCAGTTGCAGGGCATGCCTGATATGGCCACACCTTGGCGATTGAGTTCCATTCCGACGTCGTGCTCAGTAGCTCCTGCGTATAGAACCCTGACGTCAGTTGACATACGATGACGATCTCTAGGTCTCCGGATCCAGATAAGCGATAAAGCACGCTGCCATCATCTTCAATTGTTCCCGTTGGAGAATTCCAATGGCCACTATCGCCCGTTTGATACTCCAGTAGAAGCGGCTTCGATGACAGCTCAAGCTGAGCTGCTGAATCGGAAGTAGTCGTGCAGGCTGCAATAAGGACGGTCCCGAGAGCGAAGATCCGGCAGCGGTTCATTGCTAGAACGCCCCTGGCAATGGAGTTGGAGGGATTTGTCTGGGTCACCGGAACACGTTTTGGCCAGCGGTCTGGCCGGCACGCCAAATAATCCTGTAGAAAGGGCTCTTCAAGGAAATGAAAAGCGCGCTCTGGTAAGCGCGCAAAATGTTTGGTCACGAGCAAGTTGCGACCCGACGTGCTCTGGCACGCGTTGGACCGCGAAATCGTTGTGGAGCTGCTGTTTGCGCCGAAGCAGCTTCGCGGGCGTCGGCACCGAAGCCGAGGAAGCAGCGGCGATCTTCGACGGTAGCGAAGTTGAAAGCGGACTTTGAGTTGGGAACCGATCCGAACCAGGCCCGGTTCCCGAAGCGGAACAATGGCAGTTTGCGCCGATCATGACCCCCATCGAGAAGATGGCGTTTTCCAAGCTTCCAGCGCGCTGCGGCTGCGGTCGCGACGTTCGAGCTGCGCTTGCGGATGCTTGCCGAGACGGCCACCCACGTTCGCGGTCACTATCGATCGCATCGCTGAGAACGGAACGTGGCGATCACAGGGCACGGCATTGCACCCGCGACGCATTCAGTGCGCGATACTCTTCGCGATGAGCGTCGAGGGGCACCCCGATCGGGACAAGCGCTTCGTATGGAATGGTGCGATCGAACTTCAGCCAACACGCGTGTTTTCGTCGAAGCTTGGTCCCGCTTGTACGGCGTGTCACTTCTTGACGGACATCGTCCCAATCGTCGAGGCAATGCCTTGGCCGCGATCCGCTCGACCTGCTTCCTAAGGACAGGAAGCCTTCGACGCATCACCGAGACCATGTGCGCCCGGTCGCGAGAGATCGCAACCCTGCCGCATCGACAACATCGAGATGGTGTTCGACCACGGTGTCGCCCTTGGCCCAGCTCATCATCAACAGCCAATGCTTGTGTTCATCGTCGATGGCGGCGCCCCCGATCGCAAATAGATCGATCTCCCTGCCAGCGGTTTCCCCTGGGACCACGTAGCGCTGGTTAGGCGTGACAACGTAAGGACCTGCGCGATGCACGCTTCGCAGGATCGCGATCGACCGTCGCACGTGCAGCCGATGACGCCCACGATCGAGCCTCTCACGACGCTATGACGATCGAGGATCGCCCGGCTCACTTGAAGATCGACGGGTACTGAGAGCCGATGAAGGAGATGACCTGCGTGCCGCGCTTGTGGATCGCCGCGACCTCCGCGACGTGTTCCTCGCGCTGTTCCCAACCGGCCTCACATTTACCGCGGCTCGCCTGCCCGACGAGTCGCGGCAGGTCTGGCGGATCAGCGGCTAGGCCAACCTCGGATCGGTAATCTCCACCACCTCTCCCGACCGCGTCACGACCCGTACCCCCGGCGCGAGCCCCGAAAATGAAAATCGCGCGCTCGCAAGCGCGCGAAGTGTGGCAGTCGGGAGGAACTCTCCCGACTGCGTGGCGACCCCGACGGGACGAAGTGCAATCGGGAGAGGGGGTACCTCTCCCGATTGCGTTGCGACCCCAACGGGACCGGATGCAATCGGGAGGGCGCTCCGTTCGTTTCGCGCTGTTGGTCGTGCCGGCAGGGAAGACGCGCCTGCTGCAGTCTGCGAGCTAGTCTCGCCGGCGATCCACGGGACAGCGCTTCTCTTGATCCTGCGATCGTTCCCGGCGTCGCGCCGCGTCAAGCGACGCCTGCTTGAAAATCGTGCGCGATTTCAGAGTGACGATTTGCAGTCGCTCGCGCGACGCTCGAGCCAAGGCGTGGGTGTGACTGGGGCTGGCGTTCGTGCTCAGCCTGGGCCGCTATGCGACGACGCTGATCACGCTGCAAGGCCGAAGTGTCGAAGCGCAGCCCATCGGCCGGCGTTGTACGACTCGACGAGCAACCGTTCGTTCTCAGCATTGAAGGCTCCACGGATCGTGGCGACGCGATCGTACCGATTGGGATAGCCCGTCGGCCCATTCGAATAGTGCTGCGCGATCTGCCAGATGATGGCCTCGAACGCGTCCGGCGAGACCCTTCGTCTGGCCATTGCTGTGCCCGAAAAATCGTCCGCTTCTAGTTCGATCGCACGCTTCAGCCATGGTGGTGATCCTGCATGGCCGAGCACCACGTGACCGACTTCGTGACCGAGGATGCCTACGGCGAGGTCGTGGTGGCAGGCCGGGTCGTAGCAGACCGCATTCATGGCCCTGAACAGGAAGTCGGGGTTAACCAAGATCTCGACGCTGGTCGCCATAGCGTTGTCGATGTCTCGGGAGATCCTAACGGGCGGTGCGATGCACCCCATTGCGTTGGCGATGTCCTGCACGATTCCTTGGCCGGCGGCCTGCAAGATGGCATCGGCGTTTCGGCGCTGCGCGTTCCTATGCATTAGGTACGCGCCTGCCGCCGCTCCGAAGGTGATCGCTGCCGTTCCGAACCAGTCGTGCCTCTTGCTCATGTCCCTAATGCTAGGGGAGTACGCCGAGCGGGAGTGGATCTTTTTCGACCTGCACCGTGGATGGCCGGCAGCGAAGTCATACACGAGCACCTCGACCTGACCGTTCGCATGCTGCACGAACTTCACGGGACGATCGGTTACCGCATAGAACCTGGGGTACACCGAACGCCGCCGATCCGCGAGTCCTACGCGCCGCAGGTGTAGCTGACGCTGGTGGGATGCAACGTCCAAATCACGTCGTACTCGTCGGAGCGGACGTTGCACGAGAAGCAGATGGGGACGATGTACGTCGCACGATCGTAGCCGCCGACCTTGATCACGTGTCCGCCGACCTCAGCGCTGTTGTTGCACCCGATCGTGCCGCAGACGTGCTTCTTCTCGCCTGTGCCGTTTTCCCAATGGCGCAGCCACGACGGGCACGTGCCGCAGCGCTGATCGCTCGTGCCAATTCGATTTTTCACTCGTGTCGACATACTTGATGATCTCCTTGCCCAGGTCAGGGCCTCCACAATCCGCGAACCACCTCTTGAAGGATGGGGTTGCCGCAGAATTCACAGTTCGGCCGCTTCTCGCGCTGCACCCGTGCGCGGGCGACTGGCGCACTCCACGGGCTCAGCCGCCAGAAGTTGCAGTTCGGAGCGTCGTTCGTGGCATGGACGCGCAACGCGATCTCGAGTGCGAGGTACAAGCCGGCGAGGACCGACACGAAGCCGAAAGGCGCGAGTACGCGCTCGCCATCATCGTTGCCGCCCTTCAGCTCGCCTCGCGCGCACAGCTGTTTGAACAAGGTGTCGCACGCCTGGCCCTCGACATCCTCGACGCGCAGGTGTGGGTACTTCTCTAGGATCGCACGCGCAGCGGCAGCGGAGACGAACGACGCGCGTACGTCAGCCGCGCTGATACCAAGTAGGTCAGCCACATGCGTCTCGTGAGTTCGCTCGTCGGCGTCCTCGTAGTAGATGCACGACATGCAGGCGAGGTCAGACGGGATCTCGTTGAAGTGGAGCACGAACTCCTCGATGCCGGTCGTCGACGCGTCGTACACGCGACGCGGCATCTCGCTCTGCAAGCTGCGCCGCACCCGGCGCGAATCCGCGGCCACGATCATTGTCTCGATCGGCTTCTCGCCGTCGGCCTTGAACGCCTGCTTGAGCGTGCCGTCGCGTGGTACCAGGCGAAGACCTGGGACCTCAGGCTGCGCATTGTGGGCAAGCCGCGCGCACTTCTTCTCGCCAATGTCGGCCGGTGTGAACCACCAGCACCGGTTCAGGTTGCCGTCGCTGACCTTGTCGGGGTCACAGACCTGAAGCTCGCCATGCACGTCGAGTGTCGAAAGCCCAAGCACGACGGCGTTGCCGATCGCGCCGGCCCCAGCGAGATAGGCGAGCCCCAGATCGAGACGGCGATGCAACCGCGCGATGCCAGGGCCGTACAGCGCGGTGAAGTCGATCTCGATCGGAAGGCGAAGCGCCACCGACGCATCGAGCCCAAGCGCGCGGTGTGCAGCAATGGCGGCGGCATAGCCCGCCGCGATGAGCACGATTAGGTCGTGCGCCGCGTTGGTGCCAAGGGCACTTGCGCCGTCGCGCACCTCAAGCCGGTAATCGCCAACGCCAACGCCGACGATCGGGGCCGTCGTACGCGGGGTGACAGAACCGACGACCACCTCCACGTTCGCCTGCACGTTGGGGGCGACGTCGTAGCGCACCGTCGTGAGCGTGCGCGCAAGTAGCGCGCCGATGTTATCTGCGAGTGGCTCACCACCCGCGCCAGACGTGATGACCGCCGTCGCGTCCAGCAGCTTCTCGGCTTGTCCCTCGTCGAGATTGAGAAGTACGGCCAGCGTACGCGCGTTTTCTTGCCGTGCTGTCGTCATTTTGTCACCCGGTAGGCATCGGCCGGCATGACCTCGTTGAAGTCGTCATTCTCATCTACCTGGAACACTCTCGTGTCCGTCACGAACGTGTCCTCCGTGGTGTGCTGGCAGAATTGCGGCACGACGAGCGACAGCCCTCCGACGTGCCGCACGATCGCCCAACGGTCGTCGGCGGGGCTATGGAACGCGTTGTAAGGGTGGGTGTGGACTTGCGCGGCAACCATCCGGCGCTGCCGCTGCAGGCGCGAGAGGATCTCCGCCATGCCGGCCGCGGGGATCTGGAAGTAGTCCGCGGCGCACTCCTGGATCGGCTCGAACACCTCTTCGACGACGACGAGTTCGCCATGTCGCTTACCGAGCCACAGCACGACGCGTTCGCGGCGACGCGACGCGCGCAGGGGCTCCACGGTGGCCGCGATCAACGCTTGCGAAACCTCGAGCATCATGGCCAGAAGCGCCGCCACGCGTGCCACAACTGATCGAGGATGCCGCCGAGGCTGTAGTCGGGCAGCCCGCGGTACTTGCTCCACGCATCGTTCATGTGATTCTGGTGCGTGTGGTACTCGCGGATCCCAGGCATACAGATGAACGGACGTCCGAGCGTCGGGTGGTGGCTGTCGTGGAAGATGTTGTTGCCGTCGCGCCGCGGCGGGAAGGGCGCCAGTGTTCCGCCGCCGGCCGCGCGGTAGATCGCGGACGGCGGCGAATCGGGCCAGTCGTCGAACGACAGTTCGAGGCGCAGCTCCTGGTGTCCGTCGCCGCGGAACGAGATGTCGAGCACCGGGAAGTCGCGACGGTGGACCACCCATCCGCGGCCCTCAAGCAGCCGGTCGCCCAGCAGCTTGACCTCGGCGTCGAACAGCGCCTTCGCTCCGAGCGAGTTCACGACGCCTTCGCACCCCCGCCGCGCTGCGGCGGGCCCCACTGGATGTCGACCTTGCCCGACAGGTTGTTCGCGAGGTAGCTCGCGTCGACGTTCAGCGTCTGCGTGCCGACGGTCGCGATCCAGCCCGACGTGTTGGTGATCTTGAGCTCGCGCGCTGCGCGATCGAGCTCGACCTTGATCGGTTGTTCGAGCGCAACGCTCTCGAACCCGTCGTTCGGATATGTGCCGGCCGTCGTGACGACGGCAACGTCGATGTGGTTCTTCTTCTCGGACATGTTCTTCCTCTCGTCGGTGCTGGTGATGAGTCAAGTTTGGGCTCCATCAGCAGATCAGGATATCCAACGGCCTTCGAAAGATGTGACCGACCGATCTCTCGATCGGCCTGTTTCCCCTGGCGCTGTTTGCCGGAGACGTGACCGCCGCGGGGAAAGATGTGACAGCCGAGGGAAGTGCTACTCGCGCGTCGACACTTCTGACGTACCGTACGAGCAGACGATCGCTCAGGTCGGCGAGGCCAATGCAAGATGACGGACGAACACGACCGCGGAGCAGCCCACACGACCGGCTACCACAGGATCAAGTCGATCGCCGTGACGGGCGGGTTCCTAGAGGGACTGAGACTCGAGTTTTGCGATGATCTGAACTGCATCATTGGTGGACGCGGCACAGGCAAGACGAGCGTGCTCGAAGCGATCCGGTTCGGACTCGATCGCATGCCCGACTTGAATTTAGACCGGTCGCGTTTTCAGGCGATTGAGAGGCTCCTGCAGCACAACCTCGGCGGGGGAAGCGTACGGATCGAGATCGAGACAAGCGATGGAGCGGCGTACACCATCGCAAGAGGTATCGGTGAGGCCCCTCTAGTGACGAATTCGGAGGGAAGGCCGACCGAGATCAACATCGGCAAGGACATTATTTTCGGCGTCGACCTGTATAGCCAGAATCAGATCGAAGACATCGCGAACGACGCCTTCTTCCAGCTGCAGCTCATAGACAAGTTCATTCGCGGTGAGGTGGATGATCTTGAGCGTCAGATCCGCGAGACCACCAAAGCGCTCGAGACGAACTCAGGAAGGATCTTGGAGACACGAAAGGCTCTCGACGATCTTACGGAGGCCACTCGCGAGCTTCCCGACATCTCTGAAAAGATCCGCGGTTTCGAAAAAACCGACAAGGGCGGTGCCGGCGAGGTACTGAGGAAGGAGCATGAGCTAAAGGGGCTTCGTACGCGGGAGATGCAGGTCGCCGATTCAGCGCGCGCCTTATTCGCGGGAGGGATGGAAGCGCTCGCCTCAATAACGCGCGATCTCAAACAGAGATATGAGGACGCGTTCGACGTTGATCTTGCGGTTGCGCCGAACCGTGAGCTCATCGGTCGGATGCGCGACAGTGCGCAGACAGCGATCGAGACAGTCGATCGGAGCGTTGACGTAGCGCGCAAGGGCTTGGCGACCGCAGAAGGCGAGCTGAAGAAGTTGCAGACCCAGCTCGTCGAGCGTCAGTCTCTCCAAGAGAAAGCGTATCGCGAGCTGGTCGAGAAACACGAGCAAGAGCGGGTGAAGGGCGTGGAGCGGACCCGGCTTGAGCAACGGCACGCAGACTTGAAGGGAAAAGAAAAGAAGCTCCTGGAGAGGAAGGTTGCGCTCTCGACACTGAACGCGGAACGCGAACAGCTTCGCATCCGCCTATCAGAGCTTCGTGACCAGCGGTTTCGGCTGCGCGTCGGAGTGGCCGAGCGTCTTAATAAGCATCTCGCACCGATGATTCGCGTGCGGATCGAGCAGTTCGGTAACATGGACGAGTACCGAAACCTCCTCAACCAGTCGATGAAGGGATCAGGGCTCCGTTACGCCGCGATCGTTGATCGCGCCGTAGAGCGAATCCCACCTGCCGAGCTCGCCTCACTCATCCAGAAGGAAGATCACGTTGGTCTCGAGCGAGAACTCGATCTGGACACAGATAGAGCGACCCGGATGATCATCCAGTTGAAGGACAAACCTGAGCTCTTTGCCATCGAGACGGTTGAGCTTCACGACCGACCTATCCTCGAACTGCTTGATGGCGAAGACTACAAGGACTCGAGCTCGTTATCTACGGGCCAGAAGTGCACCACGATTCTGCCGATACTGCTCATTGAAAGTGAACGCCCGCTTCTGATTGATCAACCAGAGGACAACCTCGACAACGCGTTCGTTTTCGAGACGATCGTCCGATCCATTGCAGAGATCCGCGGTCGTCGCCAGCTCATCTTTGTCACGCACAACCCAAACATTCCGGTGCTCGGAGACGCCGCACGGGTGTTCGCCCTTCGATCCACTGGACGCTCGGCGAGCGTTGCCAATGCCGGAACCGTGGATGATGTCGCGCAGGAAATCATGACGATCCTCGAGGGCGGACGCAGCGCATTCGAGGCCCGCCGGAAGCGCTACGGCCGGCCGGTCCCGTCAATAAAAGGGACGTGATGGGTAGCTTCTCAGCCGACGGCGTCGACGAAATCCTCGATGCGCTAAAGGACCCTACATGGACCCGCAAGGTCGAAGCGCTTCGAATCGTCACCGCACGGCTCGCAAGTGGTGAACTCCCCCCGGACCAAGAAAACCGCTTCTTCGCATCGTTGAGTGAGGCTTCAAGGGACCAGAAATGGGAAGTCCGAAAGGGCGTTGCGTTGGCGCTGGCCGAAGTTCGTCAGTCTGTGATCGCCGTTGAAGAACGACTAGACGAGCTCGCACGCGATGCAAACCGTTGGGTGAGCCAAGCAGCGGACCGCGCAATCCGTAGGCGGCGTGTCCGCGCACAACAGTCCAAGGCTTGGGCCATCACCGCCGATGTCCAAGATCCGACGTTGCAGCGGATCGCGGTGAGAATCCGCGAGATCGGCCTTCGTTCGATGACGCCGGCACTCATATACGACCTCGCGATGGAGATCAGCGAGCAATCGTATCGCGAGGTGGCTGCCGATACAGCACACGAGATCCGGACGCTCCTCACGCCCTTCGAGGGATACCTCGCCGAGCTACGACGCCACCTCGTTGCGGCAGGGCACACGGACCCGCAAGCGGAACACTACCTGGCAGCTGCATTGGGCCGTTTGCAACAGATTCAACTGCTCACCGAGAACCTGCGCACGTACAGCATGGCTAGCGAGACGGAATTCGCACCAGTAGAGATCGCGACAGTTGTTCGCGACGCAGTTGCGATCGGTTGTGACCAACAAGGATCGCAATCGGGGACGATCGTTCGGGCTGTCGAGGTGCCAGACGGCCTGATCGTGGACGCCGTGCGCGAGAGGCTCACGCGTGCCCTGGCGAATCTCATCACCAACGCATGTCAGGCGATGCCCGAAGGCGGCCATCTCGTCATCCAGGCGAAGCGCGTCGAGGTGGAGTTCGTAGAGATCATCGTGTCTGATACAGGGCACGGCATGACACCTGAAGTCCTGGAGCAATCACGGCTACGGTTCCGGACGACGCGGCGGGATCAGGGAGGCACCGGCCTAGGGCTGCCGATAGCCGAGCGCATCGTAGTGCACGATCATCGAGGAGAGTTGAATCTAGAGTCCGCCGTTGGACAAGGAACGACAGCCACGGTCAGGCTACCTATGAGACGACGCGATGGCTGAGAACGAAAGCCACCAACGACTACTGATCGTCGAAGACGACAAGGGGATTCGAGATCTACTCGCCGACCGCTTGAACCGGTACGAGCTCGTCTTCAGCGTCTGTCAAAGCGAATGCTTCGCCAATTTCGACTCGTCGGACTTCGATCTGGTTCTGCTCGACCTTCGCCTGCCAAGAACCACGTCCGATATGGGCGCTGCGAATCAAGTCGGGCTCGACATCCTGAAACAGATCCGGAGCCGCGGACTGACGAAGCGCGGAAGCGCGATGTTGCTGCCAGTAGTTGTGATGACTGCCTACGGGTCAGAAACCTTGTCCGTCGACGTTCTGATCGAATGGGGAGCCAACGATTACATTCCGAAGCCCTTTGGCCAAGGACAGGATCTCGAGCACAAGATCGAGCGCGCGCTATCAGGGGAGGGCGCGCTGATTCCAGCCTCCAACATCATTGGAGCGATGGTGCGCGTATACTTTCATCCCAAGGATCCACTGGTTCGCATCGAATCGCTTTCGTACGATGGATCCAACCACGGGCTCCTCAAGATTCTTGGTGACCTGTACACCGAGGATTTGCGCGCGCTCAGGGCACCCGAAAACTTCAACGGGATCCGAGGCGAGGATCTTGGCAAGAGGCTTGAGATCTCCGGGAAGGCAGCCCGGCAGCGGGTCGTCCGATTTCGCGAGCAGGTGAAGGACGACTTCCGTACCAAGCTCGGACGCGCAATCGGCGACAACGATATCATTGAGAACGTTCGGAACTGGGAAGGCTATCGATTGAATCCCCGGGTCGTTCGCGTACTGGGCTGGGATCAAGCACCAGTCGAAAGGTAGCGTCGGCTGAGACACATCGGTCGGCGGTTGGAAACAGTGAGGAAGCGCACCGCTCTGAATCTGCGCAGCACCTGAGTTTCAACCGGAAAGGCGGTCGAAAAACACGAGCGCCGAGAGATCCGTGTCGACCTCGCGAACCAGGACGGCGAGATCGTGCGCCGTCACCACCCCGGAATTTAGCTGCCAGATAGCGCGCCAGAAGTCCTGCGGATCCACGTCGACTTGGCCACGGAGAAGCACAAGCAGGGTGCGCACGTATGTCTGCAGGTTTCGACGTTCGTTCTCGGACAGCGCGGAAAGTTGTTCGTCCGCGGTCTCACGCAGAAATCGCGGCTCGCCGTTCAGATACCCAAGTGCCGAACGCAGGGCGACCGTCGCATGCAGGGTCTCATCCTGTGTGCGCAACGCTGCTCCAAAGTTCTGTATAGCCGGCACGGTGTACCTAGCGAGGATCGTAGCAAAGGCAGTGCCCTAGCAGCATTAACTTAACTGAACGAACCAAGCGGCCAAGTCTTCGAGGTTCCTAGGATAGTTGCTCACCGTCGCGGGAGCCGCATGCAGAAGCCAAAGGGGCACGCGGTTGTCGTCGTCACTGAGCACACCGTGATCTTCGCAGGCACCATGGTCGCCCCCGCCCGGTCTGATGGCGCGGTCCGTGATCCGCGCGTCGTGGGACGGGAGAACCAGCCATCGAGGGACCTGAGCCCGATGATGGGAGCGCTGCAGGATCCGTGGCGGCACGATCATTGGAACGAGTGCGTTTGGGGTGACTCGAAGAAGCTCGACAGGTTGGGGGCCGAGCGAGAGGTGGTCGTAGCCGACTAAGTGATCCGCGTCGGCCACGATTCTTGCGGTCGGCAGTGTGAACGACAGGGCCGCGCCGACATCAAGCGTGCGCGCATTAGCGTCGTACCTCCAGCACAAGGGCGTGTCGCGTCCGCCATGATCGCTCGTCACGACAACGGGGCCATAGCCGTGGAGCTGCTGCGCGCGCGAAACGGAACGCCGGAGTGCATTCGAGTACTGGGTCGAGCTCGGCCCGTGCATGTGGCCTTGGTAGTCGGTGCTGAAGCATGACTGCAACAGAACGACCGGTTCGGCCATTCGGCGAAGAATCTCGAGTGAGACATCAGTGTAGAAAGCATCGATCTCGTCGGCGATGGGCCCGAGGATTGGAGCCCACAGTCGTGCGATGAGTTGGTCGACCGCTGGCCAGTGAAAGATCCAGCGAGCGAGATGGCGATGGGGGAGGCTCGGTGCCGTCTGCGGCGGAGCAGGCGCGCTCATCGCGGTTTGTGGAACAAGCGCCGCCAGACGCGTAAGACGCACCGTGATGTCATGCCATGCAGCGACCAGCGCGGCGTGCCCCGAATCACTCCAGGTAATGAAGCACAGATCCATGGCAACAGTTCGCGCCGTAGTTCCAGTTGCGTAGACGATTGGGCGGACGGTGTCCGGGTAGACGCAGACGTCGCTGTGCCACGCGCCAAACAAAAACGGGATGAACGACTTTGCTGCAGCGATCACGATGCCGCGGGATCCAGCGTTCCGAAGGCGGCGAGCAAGATTCGCTCGCTCGATGACGTCGAACACTGGTCCTGGAGCAGAGCTGAGAACGTCTTCGACGTGATGAAGGTGCTGCGTTAACCCAGAAGCAGCGTACCAGCTCCGTCCCTGGATGCGATGCACCGATGGAATCTGCCCCGTCGAGATGGTCGCGTGACCTACCGGCGTTGTCCTCGGGATGTAGTCGAGGCACAGCTCGTGTACATCAGCACCGACGGCTGGATCCAGCGCTGCCCGAAGCGACGCTGGCCGGACTTGATCGAAGACGAGGAGCGACTTCATTGTGCTACCGCGATCGCACGCGGCGAGGATCATCAATTCTAGCTGCGGAGCTTGCTAGCCCAACGGCCGACGATCAGCCGCTAAAGAAGCGATCCCGCATCTCGGCTACAACGTAAGGGTGGACGCGCGCCCACGCCACGAGCGCGGCGTTCGTCGTCTCCGCAACCGGGACGATCGTCGATCCGACAACGTAGCTCCGTCGAGCTCGCCGCGTTGCATCGGTTCAGGCTCACCTCGAAAACACGAGCAACGTCGACGTTGCGGTAGGCGTCTCGCTGTCCGGCATGAAGTCCCGCGTGCAGCGGGGCCGCGCTCAGCTACGCGAGATGCTCGACGACTGCTGCGCCACGCAGTCGACGCGCGCGGCAAGGTCACCGAGGTCGTTCCCAAGCAGCGCGAGGTCTGCTGCACGCCGATCACGATCATCAACGAGTGACTCGCGCGCCGGCAGCCGTAGAGCGCGCGCGCCGCATCGGCACGGCGCAAATACGAGAAGGCCGACCCCGCGCATGAACGTCATCACCCGCGCGCTCGGCATGCGCGAGAGCATCGAGGTCGCGATCAAGTCGCACGAGATCGAAAGCGACGACATCTAGACAGGAGGTACACGTCGCCCGGTTCGACCTTCTCGGTGCGCACGGTTGGCGATGGGCGGCGCGCTCGCGTGAATCTTGTCAGGGTCAAAATACCGCGACGACGCGTAGCTCTCCGACCTCGACGGGTCCGCGGTTCGCGTAGAACCCAGGATTTACGATCAGCTCGAAATGCGCGCTCGCGCGGACGCCGCGGATCACGCGCGCGTCGTAGTAGGCCTCGCCCACGTTTTCGCGGCTGTAATGAAGTGAGCCGTCGCCGAGGATCGGACCGAGCCCGCCGAGCGCGAGATAGCTCTGGTGAATCGATGACAGTCCATTCGAGGCGAAGCCAAGGCCCGCTTCGTCGAGCGGACGCGTCCAGCTCGTGCCACGCGCGGTCGCACCGATGCGAAAACTGTCGTCGATCTCGTTCGTGCCAAACGTCTCTACGCCGCCATCGCTCGCGCTCGCGCCGACGAACGCGCGCAAGCCGTGGCCGAGGTCCTGGTCGTAGCCGGCGAACCAACCGCGGCGAGTATTCCCCACCGTGCGGAACATCGTCACATCGGGGGTGTCGGTCTCGCCGGTCTCGAACACGCCGATCGCGATCGCGTAGTTGCCCATGTTCGCGTGATCGATGTAGCCGCCGACGCGCGCGAAGCCGGGGTGCCCGAGAATGCACGTGTGCGCCTGCACCTCGGCGATCTCGCTGCGCGCGTTCGCGAGATCGAGATCGTAGTCGCCGCCGCGCGGCACCTTCGGCATCGTCAGCTCGGCGAATCGCACGCGCCACAGCGCGCTCGCATACTCGGCGACGACGCCGACGGTATAGCCGCGATCGTTCGCGGGGTAATCCCACGCACCGTCGTGGCGGATCGCAGCGTTGCGAAAACCGAGCGGCTCTCCATCGAACCAGTCGGGCGCCCACAGCTGGCCAGCGCGCAGCTCGAGGCGGCGACGCGGCAGCGAGGACAGCAGATGCAGCGGATCGCGAGCGCGAGACTCGCGCTCCGACGACAGCGGGATGACCTGATCGACGAACGCGCTGCCGAGAAACGGCACCGCGCCCGCGCCGGGACTGCGCACGTAGTCGTCCTCGAGCGGAGCACCGAGCCCATGGCCGTCACTCGGCGCATCCCCCGCGATCGACTGGCCCGACACGACGAGCGCGGTGATCGACGTCGGCGTGTAGCCGGCGGTGACGGTCGCGAGCACCGTGCCATCGAGCTGCCCGCTCGAGCTCAGACTATGCGCGCCGGATGACCGCGAGTGAAACCCGGACTGCCCGATCACGAACGCGTCGAGCTCGCCGGAAATCCACCACGGCGGCGCGACTACGCCATCGTCGGCGCGCACGGGCGCCGACGCGGCGAGCACCACCATGACCGCTACAGCTTTACGTCCCAAATCCCGGCCGCCTGCTCGACCGCGATCAGCGCGTGCGCGTGATCGGCGAGCGCCTGGTAGTAATCGAGATAGACCTCGTCGAGCGTGCGCGCGGCGTCGAGCACCTCGAGCTGCGTGCCGCTGCCGCGCGTGAAGTTGTAGCTCGTCTCGTCGAGCACCTTCTCGGCGTTCGTCAAGATGCCGCTCTCGTACAGCTTCACGCGATCGATCGCGGCGGCGTAGGTTGCGAGTGCCTGCTGGATCTCGACCTCGACCTTGAGCTCGGCCACCTTGAGCTGCTGCTCGGCCTGCCCGTGGGTCGCGGTCGCGGCTTCGAGCTCGCCCTTGAACTTGCGGCGCGCGAACGGCAGCGGGATCGCCACGGTCGCGGTGAGAAAATCCGCCGCGGGGGACGGCGCGATCACGCCATATGACTCGGAGTTGTTCGTCGCGGTCGCGTGCGACCAACCCAGCGAGAACGTCGGATCGATCGCGATGTTCGAGTGCGCGAGATCGATCTTGGCCTCCGCCGCGGCGACCGCGGCGCGCGCCGACTGCACATCCGGGCGGTGCAGCTTCGCGTCGGCGATGAGCTTCGCGGCATCGAACGTGCGCGGCGCGATATTGAGGTCGCCCTTGGGCGCGAGCGGCTGCGACGTGCCCACGAGCTGTCCGAGCGCGATGTCGGCGCGGCGCACGTCGCCGGCCGCCGCGAGCAGGTCGCCCTTGAACTTGTCGGCCTCGACCTTGGACTGGATCACCGGCAAGTCGCCGATGTTTCCCGCACGCCGGCTGTCCTCGTTGCGCTGCACGAGCTGCGTGAGCTTGTCGAACGTCGCCTGCTTGCGATCGAGCACGAGCCGTGCGGCGATCGCGTCGACGTACGCGTCGGCGGCCTGCCCGCGGAGGTTGCGCACGAAGTCCTCGAGATCGTCCTTCGCGCCGGTCACGGCGTGCTCGGCAGAGCGGATGCGGTTCTTGCGCTTGCCGCCGAGCTCGATCTCCTGCGAGAGACCCAGACCGTAGGTGGTCGGCGCACCCGAGAACCGGATGTCGATCGAGTCGATCCCGCCCGACAGTTGCGGTTCGGGGAACAGCTTCGCGACCGTCACCTGCGCCTGCGCGATCGGCACGTTGTAGCGCTGCGCCGCGAGATCGAGGTTCCGCTGGCCGACAAGCGCGAGGTAGTCGTCGAGGCCGAGCGTCTGAGGTGGCGTGTCGGCGTGCGCACCGCTGGCAACTAGCGCGAGCGCGAACATCCATCGCTTCATGGTTGCTCCTGCTTCGGCTTTTGGAATCGCCGCTCGATCACGAAGTAGATCGCGGGCAACACGAAGATCGTGAGCGCGGTCGCCGTGGCGAGCCCTCCGACCACGACCGTCGCGAGCGGGCGCTGCACGTCGCTGCCGATTCCATGCGCAAGCGCCGCGGGTACGAGGCCGAGGGCGGCGACCGTCGCGGTCATCAGCACCGGACGGAACCGCTCGCTCGCGCCGCGCACGACCGCGTCGGTCAGTGGGATGCCGGTGTCGCGTAGCCGATTCAAGTTCGACACCATGATCACGCCGTTCTGCACCGACACGCCGAACAGCGCGATGAAGCCGACCGCGCTCGACACGTTCAGCGTCATGCCGCGGAACATCAACAGGGCCATGCCACCGAGCAGCGCGAGCGGCACGTTCGCGAGGATGATCGCGGCATGGCGCAGCGTGGAGAACGCGCCGTAGAGCAGGATAAAGATCAACCCGATCACGATCGGCACGACGATCGCGAGCCGTGCCTGCGCGCGCTGCTGATTCTCGAACTGACCGCCCCAGGACAGCTCGTACTGCGCGTGATCGTACTTGACGTCGCGCTCGATCGACTTCTTGGCCTCGTCGAGGAACGACGACAGGTCGCGCCCGCGGATGTTGATCTTCACCGTGAGATGCCGGCGGTTCATCTCGCGGGTGATCGTGCTCTCGCCCGAGCTCACCTCGATCGTCGCGAGTTGCGCGAGTGGGATCCGCGCGCCGCTCGCCGACTGCACGGTCAAGTTGCCGATCGCCTCCGGCGTGTCGCGCGACTCCTGCGACAGACGCGCGACGATGTCGTAGCGACGCTCGCCGAGGAACAGCTGCGCGATCGCGCGCCCGCCGATCGCGACCTCGATGACCTGCGCGATGTCGGCGACGTTGATGCCGAACCGCGCCGCGGCCTCGCGATTGACGTGGATCTGCAGCTGCGGCAGTGGCGGCTCCTGATCGATCGCAACATCGGCCGCGCCGGGGACCTTGTCGACCGTGTCGACGATCGCCTCGGCGATCCGGCGGCCCTCGGTGAGGTCCTTGCCGTATACCTTGAGCACGAGCTCGGAGTGCGCGCCCGCGATCTTGTCGTTGACGCCGTCGATCATCGGCTGGCTGAAGCCGACCTGCACGCCCGGAATCCTCTCGAACCGTTTCGCCATGCGCGCGATCAGATCGTGCTTGGTCTCGCCGTTGGGCCAGGTGTCGTACTTCGTGAGGCCGACGAAGCATTCGATGTGCGACGGCGTCCACGGATCGGTGCCGTCGTCGTTGCGGCCGAGCTGCGTGACGATCGTCGAGACCTCGGGCTTGAACTCGAGTGTCGCCTGGCGCACCTCGCCCGCCATGTCGCTCGCCTTCTTGAGCGAGATGCCCGGCGGCAGCTGGACCTGGAGCCAGATCGATCCTTCGTCGAGCTCGGGCAGGAACTCCTTGCCGATCGACATCGCGAGGACGATCGCGAGCGCGAACGCGGCGATGCCGGGCAGGATCGAGATCACCGGCCGCCGCACGACCCGGCCCAGCACGCTCGTGTAGCGCGCACGCAGCCACTCGAACGGGCGGTTGTGGAACACCTTCCGCGGTTTGGCGTACGCTGCGAGCGCGAGGCCTGGAATCAGCGCGAGCGCCAGCAGCGTCGCGCCGGCAAGCGCGTAGCCGACCGTATATGCCATCGGCGAGAACAGCTTCTTCTCGACGCGTTGGAACGCGAACAGCGGCAGATACGCGGTGACGATGATCGCCATCGCGAAGAACATCGGGCGCGCGACCTGCTCGGCGGCACGACGCGCGTCGTCGAGCGTGAGCACTTCGGTCGGGCGCTCTTCGCGCTCGCGCAGGATGTTCTCGAGCATGACGATGCCGCCGTCGACGATGATGCCGAAGTCGATCGCACCGAGCGAGAGCAGGTTCGCCGGGATGTTCGTCAGGTGCATCAGGATGAACGCGATCAGCAGCGACATCGGGATCGTGATCGCGACGATCAGCGCGCTGCGCGCGCTGCCGAGGAACAAGATCAAGATGATCACGACGAGCGTCATGCCTTCGAGCAGCGTGTGCGAGACCGTGTGGAGCGTCGTGTGCACGAGCTCGGTGCGATCGAGATACGGCACGACCTTGACGTCGGCGGTCGCGGGATCCGACGCGAGTCGCTTGTTGAGCGTGACGATCTTCGCGTGCAGGTTCTCGAGCACCATCGACGGGTTCACGCCGCGCAGCAGCAGCACGATGCCTGACACGCCGTCGGGATCGAGATCCTTGCCGAGGATGCCGCGCCGTTCGAGCGCGCCGAGCTGGAGCGTGCCGAGGTTCTTGAGGAACACCGGTGTACCGGCCTTCTGCGTGACGACGATGTTGCCGAGATCGTCGAGCGATCGAATCAAGCCGAGGCCGCGCACGACGAGACCCTGATCGCCGCGCACGATCACCGAGCCGCCTGCGTTCGTGTTGTTGTTCGTGATCGCGTCCGTGATCTGCTTGATCGACAGGTTGTACTCGGCGAGCTTGGGCGGATCGACGAGCAGCTGGAACTGCGTGGTCTCGCCTCCGAAGTTGGTCACGTCCGCGACGCCGAACACCTGGCGTATCGTCGGGATCACGATCCATTCCTGGACCTCGCGCAGCTCGCGCTGATTCCTTGTCGGCGACTGCAGCGTGTAGCGGTAGATCTCGCCGATCGGAGACGTGAGCGGATCGAGTCCTGGATTCGCGCCCGGCGGCAGATCGACGCCGTTGATCCGCTCCTGGATGCGCTGCCGCGCCCAGTAGTCGTCGACACCATCGACGAACACGAGCGTGATCAGCGACAGGCCGAACGTGCTCTTGCTGCGCATCACGTGCAGGCCCGGGATGCCGTTGAGCTCGCGCTCGAGCGGGATCGTGACCTGCTCCTCGACCTCCTCGGCGGCGTGGCCGAGGTACTGCGTGACGACCTGCGCGGTCGTGTCGGCGATGTCGGGATACGCCTCGACCGACAGCTGCTGCCACGAGTACACGCCGAACACCGCGACCATCAGAAACATCGCAACGACGAGCCAGCGCTTGCGCAGGCACAGCGCGACGAGCTTGCCGATCATTGCAGGAGCACCGCGTTCTGCGTCACGACGCGCTCGTCGTCGGCAAGGCCCTTCACGATGACGATGTCGTTACCTTGCGATACGCCGGTCATCACCTCTTTCTGGACGTACGTCCACGGCGCGACCTCCTTGAACACGATCGTCTTGTCACCGCGCACGACGAGCGCGGTCTGCGGCACCACGATGGCCTGGACCGGATGCTCGTGAAACGTCACGGTCGCGAACATGCCAGGCTTCAGGCGCGACGCGTCGTTCGGCATCGCGATGCGCACCTTGAGCGTGCGCGTGTCGGGATCGAGCACGTCGGCGACGAAGAGCACGCTACCGTTGAAGGTTTCACCGGGGTACGCGGTCAGCGTCGCGGTCACCTGCTCGTTCTTCTCGACCTTGCTGACATCCTTCTCGGGCACGTTCGCGGTGAGCCACACCTTCGACAGGTCCCCGATCGTCATCAACACCACCGTAGGATCGTTGCGGAACTCGCCCGGAGCGACCGTCGCGTCGAGGATGCGCCCCGGAATCGGCGAGTACACGGTGAGGGGCTTGCCCAGGTTGCCCGGATCGATCTTGAGCTGCTGGAGGCGCGTCGTCGTGCGCTCGACATCCTCGTGCGCGATCTTCTCGGCGGTCTCGGCCTGCTCGAGATCCTTCTGCGAGCCGACGCCGTGGTCCTTGAGATCCTGCTGGCGCTTGCGGTCGCGCTCGGCCTGCGCGAGCGTGCTCTGCGCGTGGAGGTAGTCGCTCTGCGCGGCGACGAGGTCCGGCGAGTCCATCGTGAACAGCGGCGTGCCTTGCTTCACGGTGTCGCCGACGTGCACGAACAGCCGCAGCACGCGGCCGGCGAGCGGCGGAGTGATCTTCGCGGTCGTGGTCGGATCGGTCTCGACCTGCGCCGGCACCTGCAGCGTCTCGGTGACCGCCTGCGTGCGCGCGGGCTCGACCTTGAGCTGGCCTCGGATCGGCGACGTCTCGGGGAGCTTGATCGTGCCGTCCTCTCGGACGAGCGGAGGCGTCTCGTCGGTATCCGCGGGCTCGCTCGAGTGGCCACACGCGACGAGGGCCAGGGCGAATGCGAGCCGTTTCATCGCCGCGCTCCCTTCACCTTCGCGCGCACCGGCTCCGGCGCGCCGCAATGCTCGAGGCAGTCGTGTACGAGGTGGCTGACGACGCCGTCGATCACGCGATAGTAGGTATGACGTCCGTCGTCGCGACCTGCCACCAGTCGGAGCCGGCGCAGGATCGCCAGGTTCTGGCTGACCACCGTGAGCGTGATCCGGAGCGTGCGCGCGAGATCGCCGACGCTCATCTCGTCGTGCGAGAGCGCGTGAATGATCGCGAGGCGCTGCGGATTACCGAGCGCCTTGAACACCTCGACCGCCGAGTGAAGTGCATCGTCTGTGAGCTTCACAGGTACAAACCTTCAGAAATGAAGATCCGGGGCGTGGAGTCGATCTGCAAGTGCGTTTGCATTAGGTCTTCGCGCGCGCTTCTATAAGAGAGACGCGGATCGTGTCATCGCGCCTCGCCGAACATGTCGATCGCGACGACTGCACGAAATTCGGGTGCGCCGAAGTCGGGCACGATGCCCACGCCGAGGCCGAGCTTGATGCGCAGGCGACGGCCTTCGCCGGCGAGCTGCTCGAGGCGGGTCGACACCATGCCCTCGAATGCGGTCGTTTCGGACTCGAACAGCGAGCGGAACGCGCTCGCGCCGTAGAGCTCGGCGCCGAACACCGCCGACCACGTGCCGCACGCCAGCGGCATGCGCGCGCCGCCCGCGATGCCGAACAGCAGCTCGCTGCCGCGCGGCGTTCCCGGCGCCGGCGCTTCGTCGAGCGGCCGGATGTGCATGCCGAGCTCGCCCGCGTACGTGAAGCGCCCGATGTCGCCGGCGACGAGCGCGCGCAGCATGCCGCGGAAGTCGCGGTCGGTCGTGTAGTCCTCTCGGCTGTCGTTGGGGATGTAGAGCTGCGCGCTGCCCCCGACGCGCAGCGGATCGCCGGGGTTACCGAGCACGAGCCGGTCGACGCCGACCCGGATGTCCTCGATCGGATCGGGATGCGAGCTCGGGTCGACCGACGGCGCGGTGAACGCGTAACCCCCGACCGTGCCGCTGTCGCCGGTGATCAGGAACGGCGTGTCGAAGTCGAGATAGAACCGCCACCGCGCATACGTGAACGAACCGCCTATGTCGGCGAACAGCTTGTCGGAGACGACGTCGAGCGTCGTGCCGCCCGAGCTGATACGGAGCGGGTCGTGCTCGTAGCTGAGCGCCAGGCCGATCGCGCCGCCGACGCTACTCGGGATGTTGAGGTCGTCGAGCACGAGCCAGCCCGCGCCCGATGGCGCCGGGTAGAACCGCTCGAACGCGAAGCCCTGTGCAGCAGGCTGCGCGTGCGCGCGAGCGGCGACCGCCGCGAGCGCGAGCCCGAGCACGATGGCGGCGCGTCTAGAACTCACCGTGCACCTTCACTGCCGGGATGTAGATCGGGCCCGGCCGGTCTCCGTTGTAGGCGGGGTTCCAGATCAGCTGGAAGTCCGCGGCGAGCCACACCGCCTTCGCGATGTTGACGCTGTAGAACGCCTCGGCGACACCTTCGGCGCGTTGCCGCCCGAGCGCGCCGTCGCCGACGAAGTTATCGATGCCGCCCACCGCGAGATAACGCGCGTGCTCCTTCGAGATCGCCGTCACCTGCATGCCGATGCCTGTGACGTCGAATGGACGGCCCCACAGCGTGCCCTTCGCGACCGCACCGAACGAGAGGTCGCTGTCGGCCGAGTCGAACGCGTCGACCTCGGACTGTCCATCCGAATACATCGCGCGCAGAAACAAGCCGACGTTCTTCGCGACGTACTGCTCGGCGTTGAGGCCGATGCCGAGCTTCACGTTCGGCTTGCGCACCCAGCACAGATCCGGCGCGTTGAAGTCGCCGGAGCCGTAGTTGTAGCTGCCGGCTGGACAGTCGCCGGCGTTCTTGCTCGGATCGGCCTCGAATGCGGCGATCGCGTCGTCGAAGCGACCGCTGAGCACGTGGTTGCGATAGCCGAGCAGCCGGACGGCGCCCGGCTGCCCGAGCAGCGTGTGGTCGTGCTCGATCTCGAGCGAGTCGCCGTACCGCTCCCAGAAGTGGAAGTCGTTCGATTGCTGATTCGGTTCGACCGGCGGCAGGAACCGGCCGAGGCGCACGGCCCAGTCGTCCCAGTACAGCTCGGCCGCGACCCCGTACGTGTAGCCGCGCGCGTCGGCCGGGAAGTCGTACGACGAGTGCGTCATGAACGCCTCGTCGAAGAACGTCTGGCGTGGATCCCATGTCACGTTGTTCTTGTCGAACACGTCGATGACCGAAAAGTTGCCGGCGGTGATGACGAGGCGGCGGCTGTCGACCGGGCCGCCGAGCTGCAACGGGTCCGACACGCGAATGCTGGTCGTGCCGCCGAGGTCGAACGTTTGGCGCAGGAACAGCCGCGAGCGATAGACCGCCGGCGTCGTCGTGCCGGTCTTCTGCAGCTCGAAGTTCTCGGTCGCGCCGCCGAGCCCGCGCAGCTGCGACAGCGCGTGCTCGGCGATCACTTCCGGCGCGACGTACGCCTCGGCGCCTTTCCACAGCTTCACGCCGAAGAACAACGTGAACGTGCCCGTGAAGCTGCGCTCGTAGTCGGGGCTGAACGAGTTCGGCGCGCCGTTGGCGTTCGTGTACGGCGCGCTAAACGGAACCTTGAAGCTCGTGATGTACGTGAACTGACCGTAGACGTTCCAATCCTCGTCGTTGAGGTTGTGGAGTCCGTGGTCAGACAGCAGGTTCATGAAGTCGAATGCTGCGTCTTCGTGCGGCGCGGGCGGCGCGGCCTGGCCGTACGCGCGAGCCGACGCGAGCAGCAGCGCGGCGGCGACCGCGAACGCGCGCGTCACGGCGAGGCCTCGGTCGTGCAGGTCGCGGCGTCGTAGGCGCGTCCCGCGAATACCGTCTGGAACACGCGCGTCGCGATGAAGTCGGTCTGCTGCTGGTCCAGGTGGCTTCCAGCCGCGCAATTTCCGGCGAACGTGGTGTCGTCGATCGGGATCACGAGCGAGCTGTCGAGATCGACCGCGAAACCGGAGGTCGACTGCAGCACGACGAACGAGGTCGGCGGCGTCATGCTTTCCGGTTCCCAGCCCGGCGCGAGCAACGCGTACGCGGTGTTGTCCGACGCGGGAACGGTGTTCTGGGGATCGGACGACGTACCGGGCGCGACCGGCTCCGTGAATCGCACCGCCTGCCAGAACGCCTGGTACACGACGAGATAGCCCGACGTCGGATAGCGATTCTCGATCGCCACCGTCGTCGTCGGGACCTCGCATCCCGCCGCGAGCACCAGGCACAATGCAGCCGACTTCACGTTCGCCTTGCCCGCTTGCGGTGCGCTCGCTCGTTCGCCCCGCAGTGTTCCAGGCAATCGTGAACGAGATGACTCACGACATCGTCGATCACACGATAGAACGTGAGCCGGCCGCGATCGCGCCCGGCAACGAGCTTGAGCCTGCGCAGGATCGCGAGGCTCTGGCTGACCACGGTCATCGAGATGCCGAGCGTGAGCGCGAGATCGCCGACGCTCATCTCCTCGTGGCTGAGCGCGTGGATGATCGACAGCCGCTGCGAGTTACCGAGCGCCTTGAACACCTCGACCGCAGACGACAGCACGTCGGCTGACGGCAGATGACCCGTCTGCTTTTTGGTCATCTTCACAGTTTCGAAGATTCGCAAGTGAGAAGGCAGCGGTCAAGTCGAGACTGGCGCTTTCGAGTCGCCGCGAACCGTCGTTCAGTTGTCAGCCCGTTCTATCCGAATCGTCACGTCGTTTGCGTAATCGAATGGCTGGCCCTGTTGCTCGCCGTGCAGGATCGTCTTGGACTCGACCGACTTCGAGATCGGGACGAGGCTCGCAAGGTCGACGCGCTGCTCGCCGTGGAAGTGGCTCGAACCGCTCGCGCCATCTTGCGCCGGAATCGCGTCCTCGCCGTCGCCGACGATGGTCGCGCAGCGTCGCGCTCCGCACGCCGACACATCGCGCAGCGTGTAGCGGACGCTGGTCGCGACCTTTCCGGCGGCCGAGCCGCGCTCGCTGTGCAGCGCCTCGCCCCACTGGTTCTGCCACGTATCCCCGACCGCGACAGGCTGCTTCGGTGCGAGGCGAAACGAAACCACCGGCGTGAGGTTCATGAGCATGGTCCGCGCCGCGTCGTCCTGCGTGCCGTCGATCGAGGTCGACGCGACCTGCCAGTTCGCGTCGAAGTGCGTCGTCACGATCGCGCTCGGAAGCACCGCGGCAACGCGCTGCATGGCGTCCGCGACCTCGCCGTCGCCGTTGACGGTCGGATTCGAAAGCTGCTCTTTCACCTCGGATTGCCCGGTGACCTCCACCGCGTCGTCGAGCTCCAGCGTCGCTTTGGAGTGCTGAGGCGTACCGCCTGCGGTGACCGTCGCCTCGATCGTGGCGACCATGTGATAGTGAAACCTATCGCCGACGGTCAGGGCAGGCCGCAAGGTAAGCTTGTCCGGCGCGGGCTGCGTCGTCGCGTGTTCGGCGGGTGGGTGCGAGCCGCACGCGGCGGCGAGAACGATCGCGACTCGAGCCGAGCGCGTGAGCATCGAGCCGAACCATACCCGAACACGGTCGCGGCTTCATCGCGTCGCGGCGACAGGCTGCCAGCCACCCTCGATCCACTCGAAGTAGCTTCCCTCGCGCTGCCAGCGTCCTTCGACATAGATGTAGCCGGGTCGCTCGCGCTCGTAGTGGCCGTCGATCCAGGTCCAGAGCGTTCCGCGCCGGGCCCAGTGGCCGTGCACCCAGACGAACCCGGGGCGAGCTGGTGCGACCTCGGTGCGAGCGGCCGGCGGCTCTTCGTACTGATCGTCCAGGTCAGCGCAGTTGGACAACAGGAGCGCAAGCGTCGCAGCCACCGCGCGCGCGAATTGCGCGTTCCAGCACCTCGATCGCAGTCTCGCCATGGCTGCACTCGCAGTAGTGCAAGCCGGAAGCCACGAGGTCAGCTCGCCGCCGACGACGGCATCGGCTCAATGAATAATTCCTTGCGCGCCTGGTCGTAGTCGAACAGGTCGGCGTGCCGGCCCCAGTTGACGAGCGTGGCCAGCATGCGCTCGGGGTCCTCGTACGGCAGGCGGAGCACGAGCATCTCGAGCACGGCGTCGCCTTCGAGGCGGTGATTGTCGGCGCGCTCGATCATCGCGAGCACGTCGCTGAAGATGCGCAGGGTTTTGACGCGCTCGCGGAACAGCGCCTTGCGCTCGGGCACCGACGCGGCGAGAAAGCGTTTGCCATCCTCGGTGAGGACGACGTCTTGCTTTGGAGTATCGACGAGGTCGAGTAGCTCGGCGGCTTTCGTCACGGCGAGGACGCGGCCGAACTCCTGACCGATATGGTCCACCAGGTGGAACACGTCGGCGTGGCCTTCGTGATCGTCCAGCACCTCGAGCAGGCCGATCACTTCGCTCGCCCCGGCCTCGGGCAGCGGCTCCCACGCCGGGCCGCGCGCCGGCGCGGCCGGCGGCGACGCGACATCGGGCAACTCGGTCTCGGTGATGACCGCATGGATCTCGTCGACGAGCCGCTGGAACTCCTTGCTGCGGTAGTCGCGCGGGTACGGCAGCTTGTTCTCGATGATGCGGCGGATTCTCCCCGGCTTCGCCGCCATCACGACGATCCGCGTCGCCATGAACACGACCTCTTTGACGTCGTGGCTCACCATCATGATCGTCTTGAGCTGCGTCTCGGGCGCGTTCCAGAACCGGATGACCTCGCCGCGCAGGTTCTCGGCGGTCAGCGCGTCGACCTGGCTGAACGGCTCATCCATGCAGAGGATCTCGGGCGTGACCGCGAGAGAGCGCGCGATGCCGACTCGCTGCTTCATCCCGCCCGACAGCTCGCGCGGGTACGCGTCCTCGAAGCCGGCGAGCCCGACCAGGCGAACGACCTCGGCGACCTTCGCGCGCGTCGCGGCGTCATCGAGCCCGCGCGCGCGCAGCGGTTCGCCGATGTTGTCCGCCACGGTCAGCCACGGGTACAGCGCGAAGCTCTGGAACACGATCGCGACGCCGGGGTTGAGCCCGACGAGCGGCTTGCCGCGGTAGCGCACGCTGCCGCTGTTCGGCTCGATCAAGCCGGTAAGCACGCGCATCAGCGTCGACTTGCCGCAACCCGACGGCCCGAGCAGCGCCAGGATCTCGTGCTCGCCGACCGCGAGCGAGACATCGTCGAGCACGGTCATCGCCGCACCGCTCGGCAGGTCGAACGTCTTGACGATGTGTTCCAGCTCGCACAGCGGGGCGTCGGCCATGGGGCTCCTATCGGCCGAGCGCATACCGGCGCTCGGCGAGATCGTAGAGGCGTTTCCAGAACGTGCGGTTGATGACGACGACCAGCACCGCCATCGCGAGCACGCCGGCCGCGAGCAGCGCGAACTGCTCGCCCTCGGCGGCGCGGCTGATCAGCGCGCCGAGGCCGTCGGTCGTCTTCAGCGTCCCGTTCGCGTGGATGTACTCGCTGACGATGCTCGCGTTCCATGCGCCACCGGCCGCGGTCACCCAGCCGGTGACGAGGTGCGGGAACACGCCCGGTAGGTAGACGCGCTTCCATCGCTGCAGACGTGTGAACCGGTAGACCGTGGCGGCCTCGTGCAGCTCGTGGGGGATAGACATCGCGCCCGCGATGACGTTGAACAGGATGTACCACTGCGTGCCGAGCATCATCAGCACGACCGAGCCGACCGAAAGGGTGACGTGGACCTTCGCGAGCACGAGCAGCACGAGCGGGAACAGCATCGGCGCTGGAAACGACGCGGCGATCTGGACGATTGGCTGGAGCACGTGCGACGCCCGCGGGTGCGTGCCGATGTACACGCCGGCCGGGATCGCCCATAGTGAGCCGAGGACGACGGCGACGGTGGTGCGCGCGAGCGTGTAGCCGCTGGCTCGCGCGATGTCGAGCCAATCGCCCGTGGCGAGCCGTGCGAGCAAGCCGACGAGCGCGTAACCGCCCCACGCGCACAGCGCGACGAACCCGGCGAGCGCGGCGAACGCGATCGCGCGGCCGACGATGGACGAGCCTTGCCGCGGCATGCGCTTCACTTTGGTCGCTCGGGCCTGCGCCTTCGCCACACGATGCTTGCGGTCGCGCAGCCAGCCGTAGAGCCGCGTGCGCCGCAACAGATCGAGCACCCACGACGTGCTCACCGTCGACGCGCCGACATCCTCGAACTTGAACTTGTTCGACCACGCGACGAGCGGGCGCCACATTAGCTGGTCGACGATGACGATCATCACGATCATCGCGACCACCGCGGCGACCATCGCGCCGGCATCGCCGCGATCGATCGCGACGCTCATGTACGCGCCGACGCCTGGGAGGCGGAAGTCGCGATCGCCGAGCCGGAACGCCTCGTTGATCGTGAGGAAGAACCAGCCGCCGGCCATGCTCATCATGCCGTTCCACACGAGGCCGACCGTCGAATACGGCAGCTCGACGCGTGTGAACCGGCGCCACCAGCCGAAGCGATACACTCGCGATGCCTCGATCAGATCGTTCGGGATCGCGCGCAGCGAGTGATAGAAGCTGAACGTCATGTTCCACACCTGGCCGGTGAAGATCATGAGGACGGCGGCGAGCTCGAGGCCGGTGTTGGTATCCGGAAACAGCGACGCGAGCGCAAGCACGACGCCGGGCATGAAGCCGAGGACCGGGATGCTCTGCAGGATGTCGAGCACCGGCAGCATCACGCGGTCCGCACCGCGCACGCGCGCCGCGACGTAGCCGTAGACCATCGTGAACAGGAACGACAGCGCGAACGCGGCGAGCCCGCGGCAGAGCGAGAAGAACGTGTACTGCGGTAACGCCGCCAGGCCGAGATCGATCTCGACCGCCGCGCGCGCTGGGGCGCGCCACTGATGCTCTACGGCGAACAGGCCGTAGAGCACCAGCACGAAGATCCCCACTGCGACGAGGTCGGCCCAGCCGGTGCGACGCGGGATGACCCGCGTCATCGACATTGCGCTCTGGCCGGGGTCCTTCACGCCGGCGGAGGATCACACGAGCGGCGTCAGTGCACGAGCCAGGACGTCGATCTCCATGCGGACGATCTGCAGCCGCCGTCGATCGCGTAACGCGAGCGCGACGGCATCCCCGCAAAATGCGGCGCGGTCAGGCGCGAGTCTCCGCCAATTGCGGGCACGACACGACCGGATCAGTCGCGATCTCGTGGTCGACACTGCGCCGCCCATCGAGCGACGCGGGCAAGTCATGCCCGAGCTGGCCTACGGCTTGCCTAGCGAGCATTGGTGCGCGGTTATCGATCGATCGTCCTGCTCGCAGCGTGTGCGGGCAACAAGCCGACGCCCGCGCCGATCACACGCATCGTTCGGCGCGCGATCCGCGAAATGCCCGGACGTGAGTCGTAATGGATCCGTACGGACGATGCTGCCCGGTGGCACGTCGCTTGATAATGGGCGTGGCGTGCGAGGTGTCGTTGCTTGCGGTGCCCGCTCACGCATCGGATGGCGCGCCATCTTTGCTTCGAGAAGGAGCGTGAGGCTTGCCGCGGCATCGGCTGAGGAGCGCACGACCATGCACCATCGCGGCGATGTGTGGGTACGGTGATGGCTCGATGTTGGACGTAACAGGGGTGAAAGTGTTCTCGGCGACGAAGGCGCGCGACCGGGATGCTCTCGGTGACGTGATCACGAGCTGGATCCGCAGTCACCCGGAGCTCGACATCGTCGACAAGGTCGTCACGCAGTCATCCGATGCTGAGTTTCATTGCCTGACGATCACGCTGTTCTTCGCGACGCGCGCGTGATCGTCATGTCTGAAACGCGCGAAGCCGAGCCGGAAGTTGCGGACACGAGGCACGCAATCGCGCTGCACACTAGCTCGACGGGCGTGATGCAGGCACGGTGCACGGCTCGCCTTGCCGTGGTTATTGTTCGATGGCTCGGTACCCGTTCGCGGCTGCAACGCCGTGTACGTACTTGCGCGCTGCCACCACTTCAGAGACGACCTCCGTCGCGGACCAACGACCGTTCCCGAGCCGGATCAATTCGGCCGAGACTTCGTACGGAAAGTGGAGCAACGCAGCGCTATTCACGCGGAGCCGCCCATCGCCATCTATGTACGCCGGCCGTTCGCGGCTCAGGTCATCGACGAGTGCGTTCAAGATGACCACCTCGCTGCCGATGCGCCAGGGGGTCTCAGGAGTTACCTGACGTAGATACCTCATTGTGCTCCGTAGCGGGTGCAAGGTCCGCTGGTGCTAAATCTAGCGTACCGATGTCGAAAGCCAAGCGCCGCTGCGAGCCTCGCAGTGGCCAGCAATCGGGCGGGCCCGGTCTCGGAGGCCCGACCTTGCCCTTTCCACACCAAGGGCCGAGGCGGTGGACGCGCCTATGAAACCGAGGCGAATCGGCGTGCCGTCACAACGCGCCGTCAACAGTGCGCTCGCAATCGTCGCCGCCTTCCGGTTCGAGCTGGAGCGTCGCGTGCGCGATCTTGAACCGCTCGCGCAGGTCATGGCAGCGGCTCCGCACTTTGCGGCGACGGTGAACGGAAGCAGTCGCGTTACGTGGACACGACGCCTCTGCGACGCAAACGCCATGCCCAGCCGCATGTGCGCCGCCGTCACGCCTCTTGCGGAATCGAGGACCGCCGCCGTTCCTTCCAGCGATACACGAGCACGCACAGCGGCGGCTGCAGCAACCGGGTGACGATCGCCAGCACGAGCGAGCCGCCGATCACGACGATCGCGAGCGGCTTCTGCGCCTGCGCGCCGATGCCGTTGGACAGCGCCGCCGGCAGCAGCCCGAGCGTCGCGACGAGGGTGGTCATCAGCACCGGGCGGAACCGCTTCTCCGACGCTTCGCGCGCGGCCTGTTCGAGCGTATGCCCCTCGTTGATGTGCAGGCGCTGGAAGTACGTCACCATCAGCAGCGCGTCTTGCACCGCTATGCCGAACACCGAGATGAACCCCATCGCGGCCGACACTGAAAAGTGTGTGTGCGTCACGATCAGCGCGAGCACGCCGCCGGTGCACGCGACCGGGATGTTGATCAGCACGATCGCGGTCGCGGGCCAACTGCGCACCGCAGCGAATGCGAGCAGGGTGATCAGCAGAAGCGACAGCGGCACCACGACCATCAGCCGCTGCTCTGCATTCTTGAGCTCGTTGATCTCCCCGTCCCAGGACAGGTACGAGCCGTAGGGCAGCTGCACCTTCGCTGCGACCTGCTCCTTGGCATCGTCGATCGCGCCGGCGAGGTCGCGGCCGCGTACCGAGAACTTCACAGGCGCGTAGCGCACGCCGTCCTCGCGATACACCGTGGCGGCGCCGTCGACGAGCTGGATGTCGGCGATTTGGCCGAGCGGCACTGCCGCGCCATCCGGCGTGTTGACCGTGATCTCGCGGAGCGCCTCGATCGACTGGCGGTAGTCGGGCAGCCACCGCACGGTTAGCGCGAATAGCTTCTCGCCCTCGAACACCTGCGTGGTCGCCGCGCCGCCGATCGCGGCCGCGACCACGGCCTCAACGTCGCCGACGTTGAGCCCGTAACGCGCGCACTTTATGCGGTCTGGCGTGATCCTGATGTTCGGCTGGCCGAGCGAACGAAATAGCGCAAGATCCTGGATGCCGCGCACGTCGCGCATCACGGTCACGATCTCCTCGGCGGTGTGTTCGTTCTCGGCGATGTTCGGTCCGAACACCTTC
Organism: Kofleriaceae bacterium; assembly: GCA_035500135.1. Lineage (GTDB taxonomy): Bacteria > Myxococcota_A > Polyangia > Haliangiales > Haliangiaceae > JABFXX01. The sequence continues at coordinate 11,029 of DATJXL010000242.1, read as the reverse complement.
ACCGAGTTTTCGCCCTTCACGCCCGAGATTGCCTCCTCGACGTTGTCCGAGATCATCTGCGAGAACCCGAACGGCACACCGGGGAACGCCTCCTTGAGCTCGCCCTGGAGCATCTCGATCTCTTGCTCCTTCGTGCGCCCCTCGGGTAGATCGTCGAGCGGCACGAGCGGCGCGAAGATCTCGATGTTGAAGAAACCGGTGACATCGGTGCCGTCGTCGGGGCGGCCGATCTGCGACGTTACGGTGAGCACCTCGGGATGCTTGCGGTTCGTCTCGTCACACGGCTTTTCGAGCTCGACCGGACAGCCGCGTAGCACGCGCCGCATGCGAGCGACTGCGGTCTCGGCAGTCGGGAGAGACACCGACATCGGCAGCGTCGCGCGGATCCACAGGTTGCCCTCTTCGAGCTTCGGCATGAACTCGCGACCGAGCAGCGGGAACAGCAGCACGCCGCCGGTGACGAGGACGATCGGCAGCAGCATCGCCCGGCGCGGCCAGCGCAGCGCGACGTTGAACAGCGGATCGTAGAGGCGGTGGAGCACGCGCATGATCACGCCCTCCTTCTCGGTCGTCGTCGGCGACAGCACAAACGACGACAACGTCGGCGTCAGCGTGATGGCGAGGATGATCGCGCCGCCGATCGCGAACGCGTACGTCTTGGCCATCGGGCCGAAGATCACGCCCGACACGCCCTGGAACGAGAATAGCGGCAGGAACGCGACACAGATGATCGCCGTCGAGAACGCCATCGGCGTCGCCACCTCGCGGGCGGCGGCGCCGATGCGTTCGCCGAGCCCGCCCTGGCGGTTCGGTCCGAGGTGGCGGAAGAGGTTCTCCATCATGATCACGGTGGAGTCGACGACGATGCCGAAGTCGACCGCACCGATCGAGAGAAGATTCGCGGACGTCCCGCTCGCCACCATGCCGATGAACGCGACGAGCAGCGCGAGCGGTATGTTCATCGCGGTCACCAGCGCGGCGCGCCAGTTGCCGAGGAACAGCAGCAGCACCAGCACCACGAGCCCCATGCCGATCAACAGGTTCTCGAGCACGGTGTGCGTCGTCAGGTTCACGAGCTCGCCGCGCTCGTAGTACGGCTTGATGTACATGCCGGGCGGCAACAGCTTGTGATCGCGGATGTAGTCGAGCCGCGCGTGCAGCGCCTTCATGGTCGGCCCGGTCGGCGAGCCGTAGCGCAGGAGCACGATGCCTTGCACGACGTCGGGACGATCGTTCTGGCCGATCATGCCGAGCCGCGGCGCGCCGCCGAATCGCACGTTTGCGATGTCGCCGACGCGGACCGGCGTCCCGGCTTGCTCGGCGACCACGATCGCGCGGATATCGTCGATGTTGCGGACGAGGCCGACGCCGCGCACGTCGTAGCTGTCCTCGCCGAGCGTGAGCCGTTGGCCGCCGACCGACTGGTTCGCGTTCTGGATCGCCTGCAGGACGGTCGTCAGCGCGATCTTGTGGCCGCGCAGTCGGATTGGATCGATCTCGACGTGGAACTCGCGGGTCTCGCCGCCGAAGCTCGATACGTCGATGACGCCCGGCACGCGGCGGAACTGGCGCTCGAGGATGAAGTCCTGCGCCGCCTTGAGGTCCATCGTCGAGTAGCCCTCGCCCTCGAGCGTGTAGCGGAAGATCTCGCCGACCGCGTTCCAGGGTGACAGCTGCGGCTGCAGGTTGTTGGGCAACTGGACGAACGTGAGGCGGTTGATCACCTCTTGCCGCGCCTTCTCGTACGGCATGTCCCAGCTGAAATACAGCTTCACGTCGGAAAGCCCGAACAACGACTGCGACCGCATGTGATCGAGGCCTGGCATTCCCGCGAGCCCGACCTCGAGCGGCAGCGTGACGTAGCGCTCGACCTCCTCGCCGGAGTAGCCGTTCGGCTGCGTGATCACCTCGACCATCGGCGGCACCGGGTTGGGGTAGGCCTCGATGTTGAGCACTCGGAACGCGCCGAAGCCGCCGAGCAATAGTAGTGCCGCCGCGACCAGCACGAGCAGGCGCTGGCGCAGGACAAACGTGACGATACGACCGATCATCGCGTGCCTCGGGCGGACCCTTGATCGACGGGCGCGGCAGCGATCGGCGGCGGCGCAGAGATCCCCGTGTTGTCGAGAACGCTGCGCAGCTGCGCGACACCGCCGATGGCGACGCGTTCGCCGGCCTTGAGCCCACTCATCACCTCGACAAGGCCGCTCGGCTGGCCTTCATCCGCGGCGACGGGCACGCGCGCGAACCGAACCATCCCCGGCGAGGCGGTATCGCGGACGATGAACGCATAGGTGAAGTCACCCATGCGGAAGATCGCGTCGCGCGGGACCGCGAGGCCGCGCCGCTTGCCGACCTTGATCCGCACCGTCGCGTACATCTCCGCCCGCAGAGTCTGATCGGCATTGTCGAACGTGCACCGGACGCGCGCGGTCCGCGCCGTCGGATCGAACGACGTCGAGACCCAATCGACCTTGCCGTGGTAGACGCGATCCGGATACGACACCGTCGTGACGTCGACGTTGTCGCCGACGCCGACCTTCGGCAGATCGATCTCGTAGAGGTCGGCGAGAACCCACACGCGATCGAGCCGGCCGATCGTGAACAGCTCGTTCGCGCCGCCAGTCGCGTATTGGCCCGACACTTCCATGCCGGGACTCACGTTGCGCGCCATCACGTCGCCCTCGATCTCCGCACGCAGCGAATAGCCCTGACTGACGCCGCCGCCGCCATGCATGAGCGCGAGGCGCTCGTTGGCGCGTTCGAGCTCCGCCTTCGCTTTGCGGTAGGTGTCCTCGGCGGTCTCGAGATCGAGCTCGCTCGCCGCGTGCTTGTCGAACAGGCCCTTGTAGCGATCGTAGTTGTGTTGCGCTGCGACCATATCGGCATCTGCCTTGGCGACATCGCTCGATGCACCGCCGATGTCGGGCGACGAGATGACCGCGAGCGTCGCTCCCTTCTTGACGTGATCGCCGAGCTTCGCGTCGATGCGTGTGATCCTGCCGGCGACCGGTGAGTACACGTGGCTCACCAGCGAATCGTCGAAGGTGACGCGGCCGCTGGTGATGATGGTCGATGCGAGGTCCTGGTCACCGACGGTCGCGAGCTCGACATGCGCGGTCTTCACCTGATCGGAGGTCAGCTCGATCTCGTTGATCGCGAGCCCGTTGGCCTGGAACCCGGCCGGCGGCGGCGCGGCGGTCTTTCCACAGGAGACGAGCAACACGAGGGACAGCGCACGCATGCGGGCTCGCGTATCAAGCCTCGTGCCATACGGCACGCAGCTTGCGTCAGGCGATGTGATGCTCGCGCGGCTGCGTTTCGTCCCTCGAACGGTGGACCGCCAGCGCATTTCGCCGAAACACGCAGCGAACGCTGCCGCATTCTGCGGGGACGAGGTTGGCCGGTGACGGACCAGCGACTAGGCTCAAAGACCATGCCGACCTGGTCCGCCCTCGTCGTCGACGACGATCCCGGAATCCGGCAATCGCTGAGGCTGTGCCTCGAAGCGGACGGGGCTCGCGTGCTCGGCGTCGGGAGCGCACCGGCCGCGCTCGAGGCGATCGATCGCGGGCGGTACGACATCGTGCTACTCGATCTGTGGCTCGGCAAGGAGTCCGGCCTCGATGCGATTCCGGAGCTGCTCGCGCGCCAGCGCGACGCCGCGATCATCGTCATCACCGCGTTCGCGACCTACGAATCAGCCGTCGACGCGATGAAGCTCGGCGCGTGCGACTACCTGCCCAAGCCGTTCACGCCCGATCAGGTCCGGGCATCGACCAAGCGTGCGCTGGACAGCGTGCGGCTGCGCCAGCGGCTGGCCGAGGCCGAGACTCGGCTCGAGCAGGCCGGTGCCGGCGACGAGAGGTTCGAGACCGACAGCTCGTCGTTTCGCACGCTCCTCAAGCAAGCCGCACGCGTCGCGGCGACCGACGTGCCGATCCTGCTCCGCGGCGAGAGCGGCACCGGGAAGAACGTGCTCGCGCGCTGGATCTGGCAGCACGGCGTGCGCGCCGACGGCGCGTTCGTGTCGGTCAATTGCCCGGCCCTATCGATCGAGCTGATGAACAGCACGCTGTTCGGTCACAAGCGCGGCGCGTTCACCGGCGCGACCAGCGACACGATCGGCAAGGTCCAGGAAGCCGAGGGTGGCACGCTGTTCCTCGACGAGGTCGGCGATCTCTCGGCAGACGCGCAGGCGCGTCTGTTGCGGTTCTTGAACGATCGCTCGTTCGAGCGCGTCGGCGAGGCCGTGGAGCGACACGCCGACGTCCGGCTGATCGCGGCGACCAACCGCAATCTCGAAGAGGAGGTCCGCGCTGGTCGGTTCCGCGAGGATCTATTGTTCCGGCTCAACGTCGTCACGCTCGTGATGCCACCTCTGCGCGAACGGCTCGAAGATCTGCGCGGTCTCGTTCATCACTACCTCGCGCGCGCGGCCGACCGGTTGCATCGCCCGGCGTACCCGCTGTCGGAGCCGGCCGAGCGTGCGGTCCTCGCGTACGCATGGCCCGGGAACCTGCGCGAGCTGCGAAACGCGGTCGAACGCGCGCTGATCCTGTCGCCTGGGCCGCGTATCGAGCTCGACGACCTCGGAATCCCGCCCGCGCCCGCGGACGCTGCGCAGCCCGCCGCGGCCGAGGTCGCGCTCGGCGCCGATGTCAGCATCGAGGCCCTCGAGCGCGAGCACATCGCGCGGGTGATCGCGCGCGCGACGACGCTCGAGGCTGCGGCCCGGATCCTCGGCATCGACGCGTCGACGTTGCAACGCAAGCGCAAGCGCTATGGTCTGACATGAAGCGAACGCTGCAGCTCAGGACGCGCCTCGCGATCGCATGCAGCCTGCTGATCGCGACGACGCTCGTGATCGGCGTGTGGAGCTCGACGGCGTTCCGCCGCGTGAGCCACGTCGTCGGCGAGACGATCGCCGACGACGAAGGCGCGACGAATGCGACGTCGCAGCTTGCCGGCCAGCTCGAGCGCGAAGATGATGCTGTGCTGCTCACGCTCACCGACGAGGCGCGAGGCAAGGCCGACCTGCTGACCAAGCGCACCGAGGTCGCGGCTGCACTCGAGAAGGTTCTCGCCGAGCTGGATGCGCCCAGTGAGCGCAAGATCTCGAAGGAAGTCGTCTCGGACGTCGCCGAATACCATGCCGCAGTCGACGAGCTGGTGGCGGCGCCGAAACGCGACGACGCACGCACCCGCTACCACGAGGTCGTCAATCCGGCACTGCGCAAGGCGGTCGGCAGCATTAACCAGGTGCGCGATGCGCACTTCCGATCGAGCCAGGCGGTCGCAGAGTGGGCCGCGGATCAGGCGACGCGATCGATGCAGATCGTCGCGGCGATCAGCGCCGCCGCGCTGCTCCTGCTCGTCGCGATCGTGCTGTATCTTGCGCGCGTCGTGATGGTGCCGCTCGGCGAGATGCGGCGCGCCGTCCAGGCGATCCGCGGTGGCGATTTTTCGCTGCGGGTCACCGTGCGCCGCGACGACGAGCTCGGCCGGCTCGGCGACGGCCTCAACCGCATGGCCGACGAGCTCGAACAATTCCGTCGCGCCAATGTCGGCGAGGTAATCCGCGCGAAGGAAACACTCGAGGCGACGCTCGGAGCGCTGCCCGACGCCGTCGTCGTGATCGACGGCGAGCGCGCGATCGGCTCGACGAACCCCCAAGCGTCGGCGCTGTTCGGCGCCGCGCTCGAGCGTGAGCGCACGCTGGCGAACCTGGAGGTGCCTGACGCAACGCGAGCGGCGATCGAGACGGCGATCCGGTCTGGCGCGGCACCCGACGGCGGGGTCGATCTGGCGCGCGCGGTGGAGATCGGCCGGCGGCGCATGTTGCCGCGGGTCGTCCCGATCGAAGGTGCGGACGGCGTGCGCGGCGCGGTCCTCGTGCTGTCCGATGTGACCGAGCTCGTCCGGCTCGACGAGATGAGGCTCGAGTTGGTCGCGGTCGCATCGCACGAGCTCCGCACGCCGCTGACGACGCTGCGCATGACGCTGCTGATGATCCAAGAGCGCGCGGCGCACCTCGACGAGCGCGATCGCGAGCTCGTCGCGACCGCGCTCGGCGGCATCGACCAGCTGGCCACGATCGTCGACGAGTTCCTCGATCTGACGCACATCGAGGCGGGCCAGCTCCGGCTGCACTGGGCGCGCCTTTCGCTCGCCGAGCTCGCGCGCCACTGCCAGAAGGCTATCGCGCACGCATGTCAGGACGCGCAGGTCGTGCTGTCCGTGCGGATCGACGACGACGCGCCACCGACCGTCACCGGCGACCGCGACCGCCTCGCGCTGGTCGTGTCGAATCTGTTGTCGAACGCCGTGAAGTACACGCCGACGGGCGGGCGGATCGAGCTCGCCATCGAACGCGGCGCCGCACCCGAATCGGTCGCGATCCGGGTTACCGACACCGGACCGGGTGTACCCGAGGAGCTGCGCGCGCGCGTGTTCGACAAGTTCTTCCGCGTCGAGCACCACAACCCCGGCAGCGAGCCGGGGCCGCGCGGCTCGGGCATCGGGCTCTACATCGCGAGGGAAATCGCACTCGCCCACGGAGGGACCATCAAGTGCGAGTCGGCGCGCGGCGGCGGTGCGCGGTTCTCGCTGGAGCTGCCGATCGACAGCACGCGCGCGCGCGCGGTCGCCTGAACCTGCATTCTGCGCGGACGACAGCGCCGGTGCCGCTCAGCGATGCTGGCGCACGACTTGCTGGGTCTGTGGTGCCCATGCGCAGCCTAGTTGTCGTCTTGGCGATCGCGCTCGCCCGTCCGGCCCTCGCGGACGACTCCAAGCTTTCCCTCGCCGACGCGGTCGCGCTCGCGCGTGGACATGGCTACGACGTGCTGCTCGCCGACGGCGCACGGCTCGGGGCCGAGGGCGATCTGATGACCGCGCGCGCACCGCAGAACCCAGGTGTACTGCTCGGCTGGATGCACATGTGGAACTACTACCCGCACGACGATCCGATCCTAGGCCCGTGCATTCAGTGCGCGAACGACGGCCCGACGTTTCAGTTCATGGACAACGGAGCGATCGAGAACGAGCTGTCCGGCAAGCGCAAGCTGCGTACGCAGGTCGCGGAATGGGCGTTGCGCGCCGCGAAGATGGGCAAGGTCGACGCCCAGCGCAACCTCGAGTTCCTGGTCAAGCAGCAGTACGTGCAGGTGTTGCAAGCGCGCAAGACGGTCGCGTTCCTGCGCGACGTCCAGACGTTCTCCACCAAGATGTACGAGATCAACAAGGACAGGTACCCGAAGGTCATCAACGAAGGCGCGCTCGCGCGCACCGAGAGCGACAAGCTCCAGGCCGACGCGAACGTGATCGCGGCTGAGGGTGCGGCGCGCCAAGCCGAGGCCGGGTTGCGATACCTGCTCGCGATGACGGGCGACGACAAGCCGCTGGTGCTCGACGAGGACGTGCTGACGTTTCGCGTGCCCGCAATGCTCGCGACGCCGCGGTTGGACGACCTCGTGCGACTTGCGATCGAGCATCGGCCGGACCTCAAGGGCATGGACTACGAGCAGCGAGGCGCGACCGACGCGCTCGTCCTCGAGAAACGACTGGTGAGCCCCGACATCAGCTTCGGCTTCAACTGGCTGTCGGCCGGCTACGCGCAGAACACGGCCGCCCCGCCGCAGCTCACGGTGCAGATGGTGTTCACGCTACCGATCTTCGACCAGCACCAGGGGCGGATCCGCAAGGCGGAGAGCGCGGTGCGCCAGAGCAAGGCGCTCTACGACAAGACCGCGGCGACCGTCGAGACCGACGTCAAGACCGCGCTCGCCGCGTTCGAGTCGAGTCGCGATCTCGTGAAGCTGATGGAAGACCGCCAGCTCGCCGCGGCGCGCACCGCGCGAGACATCACGCAGACCCAGTACCAGGCAGGCGCCGCGCAGCTCACTGACTACCTCGATGCCGAGCGCACGTTTGTCGCGGTGAACCAAGCGTACTTCCAGGCGCTGGCCGCGTACTGGACGGCCGTGTTCCAGCTCGAGCAGGCCGTGGGCACGAACCTGCGGGAGGCGGCACCATGAAGTGGCTCGTCCTGATGGTGCTGGTGGTGGCCTCGTGTGGCACGCCGACGTCGGCGGCGGCGCCCGATGCCGCCACGTGCACCAACGACGGGGGCATGTGCGTCGATGCCGCGTGCGGCTACGACGGTGGACCTCCGTGCGGCTTCGTGCCGAGCCGGTTCACGAGCAACTATGGCTGCGACGCTGGCGGTGCGTCGAGCGGTGGCGTGCTCGCGATGGTAATCGCGGGACTGGCGTACCGTCGCCGGCGGCGCGCCGGAATGGTCGCGCTGCTGCTCGCTGCTGGAACCGCGCGGGCGGAACCGCCACCGAAGGAAGCCGACGCGTCGATCGAGCCGGAGCAGCCTCCGGTGACCCGGCGGTTCGCCATCACCAACGATCCGATCGGGTTTCTGCTCATCGACCGCTGGGGAGTCAACGTCGAGATCGTACCGGTCTCGCATCACGGCCTCATCGTGTCGCCGTACTACGTCAGCACGAGCGGCACCGAACGCACCAATTTCCCGCACTTCACCGGCTGGGGCGCCGAGCTCGGCTATCGCTACTACTGGGGGATCAACGGTCCGCGCGGGCTGTTCATCAATCCCTCGCTGATCGTCGGCAAATACACCGGCACCCCGGGCGTCGGCGACAGTGTCTCCTACTACGACATCGGCGGTGCCGTCGACGCGGGTTATCAGGCGATCCTGTGGGAGCGGCTCGTCGTGGCACTGGGCATCGGGGTACAGGGAACGTGGGCTTCGCACTCGTTCCCGATGCAGGACCTTCCGGTCTCGATCTACGCCAACAGCGGTATTCGCGGGCGCTTCTTCACGGCGGTCGGAGTCGCGTTTTGACCGCGCGCCGAGCTCAGGTGGTCTGGCTCGTTACCGCCGCGCTCGCCTGCGAACCGCCACCGCCATACGAACGCTACAACCAACCGCCCGCGCCTCGATCCGAAGCGGCTGTGCCGCGCCCTGGCTACATCTGGATCCACGGTCGCTGGATCCGACACGGCGGCACTTGGACATGGCGCGACGGCCAGTACGAGGCCGAGCGACCCGGCTACGAATACATCCAAGGTCGATGGGAAAAGCGCGGCGAGTACTACGTATGGATCGAGGGTGAATGGCGGCCCGTCCGATAGCGTAAGAGTGGTGGCTACTGCACCACGTTCACGCACGATGCAATGTCGAAGAACATGAAGGCGAGCGCTTTCTCCTGCGGTGTCAACGCGGCCGGCGTCGCCGGATCGCCGCAGCTCGTTGGGTAGCTACCGCTTCCCGCGTTTCCGGACACGTGCATGTCGGAGAACACGACCTTGCCGCAACGCTGGGACGGATCGTCTTCGTTGGGCGTCGTGAACTGGAACATCTGCGGTCCACTCTTGCCAGACGGGTTGTCGGTGGCAAGCAGGTTGACCCAGTCCTCCGCCTTCGTCTTGTCGATCGCAGTGCACGTGTTCTTCGCGGTTCCGTCTTGGATTGCGATCTTGTCGCGCGTCGTCGATCCCGTGACTGCGGGGTCGAGCATCCACGACGCGAACGATGGACCCTTCGGATTGTCGGTCTCGTCGATCGTGTCGATCGTTCCGTTGCCTGGATCCGGCCGGCTGTTGTCGCTGTAGGTCGCGATCGCGGGCCACACCATCGGCTTCTGCGTCCCGTTCGTGGTGTCCTGCGTACTGCCCTCGATCCAGACGTTGTGCCAGTGGGACATGAACACGCGACCGCCGACATCAGCGAACGCCTTCATGTTGTTCATCGCATTCTGCGATTTCGTGTTCGCAGCCTGTTCACCTTCGCATGACAGGATCACGATGTCGTAGTTCGACAGCTTCCCTTTGTCCCCCGCAGTCGACGTACCCCACAGAGCCTGCGAATCGCTGAAGCTGCCAGTCCCCCCAGTCCACCCACCACCGTTTTGGAATGCGCTCACGCCCTTACCGCGGCCTGCTTGGAGATCCGAAAACAGGTGAATGTGCCCGCTCTCGGTATCCGTGGTGATTTCCTTGTCGGCGATGCCGAGCCTGCGGACGAGGCACTCCAAGGAGTCCGCACTGCCGGTGGAGATCGCGATGAGCGGCATGTCTACCGCGGTCGTGTTTGGCGTCATGTCGTCGATGCTCTTGGGCAGTGAGGTATCGACAGCCGCCAGCGACGTGGACGAGCAGGCATCGACGTGTGCGAGCTTGAGTTGACGGCGCCACTTGCCGATCGTGATCACGACCGGGATGTTGTCGCCATCGGGGATGTTATCTAACTCGAACGAGCCGGCCGGCGTCGTCGATCCGTCGGACGTGGTCGTTGTCACGATTGGGTCACCGGGGAGGTTGTCGCTGCACTGCCCGCACTGGACGCCAGGCGCGAACGCGGGCAACACGCCCTGCATGGACGGCACGTACACGCTGACGTCGTAGAGCGGCAGCGTGCCGTTCGGCGCAAACACGGTGCCTTTGATTGTCGTCGGCGGCTTGCTCATGGCCGCACAATTGGTCACCTGACATTGCAGGTCGACGCAGGCGTCGGGTCCGTTGCCATTGCCGCCATCCCCACCATTTCCACTGTTGTGGTGTCCACCGCACGCGACGAGCAGCATGATCCAGGGCGAGCGCATCGAAACCCCTCCGTATCGTGAATGTAGGCTTTTTCCTCGAATTCGTCGCCGCTCATGCGTCCGGGCATTTTGCGGTGTCGCCGTCGAAGATCGCCGCATTTTGCGGACCCTGATGTAGTGCGTGGTCGTTGGCCAGGTGTCGCGACGCTTGCCCACGAGCCGCCAAGTAGCCGCCAAGTCGTCATCGACAGTGTGACGTGTGGCGATGCGCTGCGGCATCGCAGCGAGAGGTGGTGCACTCGGTCTGTACATCACTAAGGGCCCTCGAATGGGGAAGTCGACCGATCATGACTTCTCGCGCGGCCTGATTACGTAGTTCCAGTCGCCGTGCCACTCGTCGGGCTTGATGTTGATCGTCTTGAACTCCTTCGCCGCGATCTTCTTACCGATGGGGT